>NZ_DLHL01000009.1 GCF_002483225.1 Gemmatimonas sp. UBA7669
ACAAACTCCTCACCATCCTCAACCAAATCGTCCGAACGGCCATGCCGTGGGATGCCTCCCACCACATGGCCGCCCCGCAGCTCGCTTGATTTTCAAGACAGCTGCTCCAATCCTCCCATCCTCACACCTTCAGTTTCCATCCGACAACGAGAGGCCCGTCGCAAGCGGCACGATCTCGAGGCCAAACACCTCGCCGAACCCACGAACGACAGCCTCCTGCACGGCCCCAAGAGACGGACCTGGCAATCCAAGGCGCTCAAATTCTCGTGCAACCGTCGTCATCGTCACGCCATCGATCCCACAGGGCACCGTATGATCGAAGGTGGCGAGGGTGTTGCTGACGTTGAGCGCCACGCCATGCCAGGTCACCCAGTCGCGGGCGTGCACGCCAATGCTGGCCAGTTTGCGCTGGCCGCGCTCGTCTACCCGCCACACACCCGTGAGGCCGTCCACGCGGGTGGAGGCGAGCCCCAGCGCCGCGAGTCCGCGGATGATGGACTCTTCGACCTGCCGCAGATACCAGTGCAGGTCCTGCTTGTGGCGCTTGAGATCGACAATCGGATAGGCGACCAGTTGCCCGGGTTCATGCACGGTTACGTCACCACCGCGCTCCACGTCGCGCACCTGAATGCCGCGGGCCTCGAGGGACTCGGCGCTGGCCAACAGGTGATCGGGTTTGCTGCGACGGCCGAGCGTGACCACCGGCGGATGCTGGACGAGGATGAGCAGGTCCTCGGACAGTTCGCCACTGATGCGGGCCGCAAGCGCGCGCTTCTGGTAGGCCCAGGCGTCGTCGTAGGGGCAGAGGCCGAGGTCGACGACAAGCAGTGATTGCGTCATTGGCGGGATAACCGATCAGTTCCGGGCTTTGAGTTCAGGTTTCGAGTCATGAGTTGACCCAAAACTCCAAACCTGAACTCACAACCCGGAACTGATCAGTTGAACTCAATCAGGCGTGCAGCATCTTGCCGAGGCTGTCGAGCACGGCCTCGCCGATGGCTTCCGACAGCGTCGGGTGCGCGTGCACGGCCAGATCGATTTCTTCGACGGTGAACTCGTTCTCGCGCGCCACCACGAGTTCGTGAATCATTTCGGTGGCATGCGCTCCAATGATGTGCGCCCCAAGAATCTCACCGTGCTTGGCGCCGCGGATGATCTTCACGAAGCCGTCGGTCTCGCCACTGGTACGCGCACGGCCGTTGGCGCTGAAGGGGAACTTGCCGACCTTGTAGTCGAGCTTCTGTTCCTTGCAGGCCTGCTCGGTGAGGCCGATGCTGGCCACTTCCGGATGGCAGTAGGTGCAGCTCGGGATGTTCTGGTAGTTGACGAGATGCGCGTGCTGCCCGCCCAGCAGATCCGCCAGCACATGGCCTTCGCGCGAACCCTTGTGGGCCAGCATCTGGTTGCCCGCCACATCGCCGATGGCGTAGTAGCCCGGCACGCTGGTTTCGAACTTGGCGTTGACCTTCACGAAGCCGCGCTCGCTCTTGGCAATGCCCACGGTTTCGAGTCCGATCTTCTCCACGTTGGGCGCGCGACCCGCAGCCACCAGCACCTTCTCCACCTCGATACTGTGCGTGCTGCCACCGGCTTCCACGGTCAGCGTGGCACCCGTCTTGCCAACCTTCACGTTGGTGATCTTGGCGCCCGTGAGCACCTCGATCTTGCGCTTCTTGAAGGCCTTGGCGAGTTCGGCGCTGCAGTCGGCGTCCTCGATGGGCAGGATGTTGGCGGCCACTTCGATGATGGTGACCTTGGTGCCGAAGCTCGCGAACACGTCGGCGAATTCCACGCCCACCGCGCCCGCACCCACCACGGCCATCGTGGCCGGCGCCTTCTCGGCCACCAGCACGTCATCGCTGGAGAGCACGACGTTCTTGTCGAGTTCGAGCCCCACCTGCGGCAGGCCCTTCACGCGCGAACCGGTGGCGATGACCACGGCCTTCTTCGCTTCGTGCGTTTCCTTCTTGCCGTCGGCGCCGGTGACCGTGACCTTCTTGCCCTTCTCGATCACGCCCTCGCCGCGGATCCATTGCACCTTGTGCTTCTTGAACAGGAACTCGACGCCCTTGGAGTTCTGCGTGCTCACGCTGCGCGAGCGCTTCATGGCCGGACCGAAGTCGAGCGTGATGCCGTCAATGGTGATGCCGTGCTCGGCGGCCTTGCCCAGCTTCTGCGCGAGGCCGGCGCTTTCTAGGAGGGACTTGGCGGGGATGCAGCCCCAGAGCACACAGGTGCCGCCGAGCGCCTCGCGCTCGATGACGGCGACTTGCATGCCAAGTTGGGCGCAGCGAATGGCGCAGACATAGCCGGCGGGCCCGCCGCCTAGCACGATCACGTCGAAGGAAGCCATGACTTTCCGGGATAGCGGTGAAAGGGACCCCGGAATGTACTCAGGCTGCACTCCGAACTCACCACTTGAACTCAAAGCTCAAGGCTGACCGGGCTGTCGGTCAGCTCTGAGCATTGAGTGAAAGTCGTGGGCTATCGGTTGAACTGGCTGGCGGCCCCCCTACCGAATCTCCCGCCCCCTCACCCCATCCGACAACTGGACCGTGACGGCTCGACCCCCGGTCACCACGCTGCCGCCCGGGTTGCGCACAAAGCCCATGAGCTGGCCGGTGTCGGCGTCGCGTACCATGGCCATGGCGGCGGAGCCGGGCTGCCAGTTGACCCGAACACGACCGGCCGCAGGCTCAACCGTGGCACCCGTCGCCATGTCCGCGCTCGGCTGCTCGGCGGCATTGAGGCCCGCTCGGGCCGGCGCGCCAAGTCGGCGCCGAATGCCACGCCGGGTGGGCAGCCGAACGTCCGCCACTTCCAGCTCCGCCAGGCGCGCGTCCAGCGCATCACTCCAGGGCAGGACGACGGCAAACTGTCGCTCCTCGCCGCCCTGCGCATGGTCCACGACCTGGGCCTCGAGCGGCGCTGACCAGAGCTCGTCGCCATTGTCGTCGCGCAGGACCACCCGGTGCGTGGCCACACCAGCACGTGGCGTGGCCGGTGCCGTCACGCGGAACGCGGGCTCGAGCAGAATCTGCCCGTTGCGCACGCGGCCCCACACCAGCAGGCCGTCGCGCGTTTCACTCTGCGCTGCCGCACGACTCTGTGCCGATGCCACATAACCGGACCCCGCACGGTACTGCATGATGGCCGACCAGTTGTAGTCGCTGATCCAGTTGTTGTTGCAGTAGCTCATGAGATCGGTGGCCGCGGGACTCACCAGCGTGTTGCTGGCGCTGTTCCATCCCCACTGCCCGATGACGCCACCCGCGTACGGATACAGCGGATCGCCACTCACACCGCAGGGCGCATGTGCGCGTGAGAAGTTGTGGCCCCACTCGTGCGCCGCAACGTTGTCGCCACTGGGCAGATGGTCCCAGCCGATGGCCGCGCGACCCGGCTGATATCCGTAGCCTGCAATGCCGCTGGTGTAGGCCACCTTCACCACGCCGTAGTAGTGCGTGGTGGCGGGGGCGCCGTCGGTGGCGCGCAGCGCGTTGATCTCGTTGAGCACCGTGAGCCACTGCCCGTTGCCGTCGTTGTTCTGCAGATCGGTGGCCGATGACGTGAAGGGCGCGCGCACGTCGCTCACGATGTCGCGCAGCGGGAACATGCGCCGCGCCGAGACGAGGAACTGTTCCTTGTTGAGCGCCGACACGTTGCCCGCGAGGGCGCCGGTGATGACGGGCACGAAGCGCAGCGTGAACGCGGGCACACTGCTCACGGTGATGGCCTGTGTGCCGCTCGACGGCCAGACGTTGTCCGTGCGATTGCTGTCGGGAACGGCCGCCGTCGGGTCCAGCTCCACCTGCACGCGGAGACCCGGCCGCACGTTGATGCCATTCACGCTCAGGTTCCACGTGGAACCGAGGGTGCCTTCGGCCAGCGTCTGGCGCACCGAGGCTTCGGGCGCGGCAATGGTGCTGGTCTGCAGCAGGGTCGCTCCGTCGTAGAGCCGCACGCGCACGTCGGGACGCGCGGTGTTGGCCTGCTCAGCCAGCACAAACACCCGCAGCAGTGCGTCGCGGTTGGCCACCAGCGGCACACTGCCGTCGAGGCGCTGGATGGCCTGGGTGAGGTACACATGCGCGATGCGGTAGTTGGGGCCTGAGGTCCCGCCGCCTCCGCCGCCACCACCACCACCGCCTCCACCACCGCCGCCGGACAGGGCGTAGGCAAAGCTGACCGAGGCCTGTGCATTGACCGCAACCGACACCGTGACGGACGAGGGCGTGGCGGTGAAGGTTCCGGCCGTACTGGTGACAGATTGCGCGGTCACGGTCCAGGTCCCGGCCGCCAGACCGCTCACTGTGCCGGTGCCGGTCACGTTGCGGGTGGCCTGTCCACTGCTGCTGAGGGTGAAGACCGGCGTCGCGCCATTGGGGACGCCGCTGGCGCTGATGAGCAGGGAGCCGGTGCCCACCGCATAGCTCACGGTGGCTGGCGCGGCGGTGGTGCCCGCGCTGACGGTCACCACCTGACTGGCGGGAGTGGGCAGGAAGGTGCTGCTGCCGCTGCTCACGCTGGCCGCGGACACCGTGTAGAGCCCCGGTGTGAGAGCCGAGAGCGTGGTGGTGGCGGTGAGACTGCGGGAGAATCCGCCCGGGCCGCTGATGCTGATGCTGGCCGGGGTGCCGCCGGGCAGCCCCAGCACGGCCACCGCCAATGAGCCGGTGGTCAGGCTGTAGTGCACGGGCAGGCGCAGCGTGTCGCCCGCAGCGACCGTGCTGTCGCGTGAGGCGGGGGTGGGGGCCCAGGTGCCGGTGGCGTGCGTGACCGCCGCCGCCGTCAGCCGCCACCGGCCCGGCCGGGCCGGGAAGATGCGGCGGGTCTCGGTGACGCTGTAGGTCTCGCCATCGGGGCCGGTACCGTTGGCGTTGGCCGGAATGTTGGACGGCAGTCCCGTAATAACGAAATCTACCACCGTAGGTACAATGGTGTACTGCACGCCGGCGGCGCTGAGTTGACCGGTGCGGATCTGAACGGTCTGCGTGGGGGGCAGGGGGCCGTAGCGCTCGCCGTTGGCGAGTACGGCCTGGGCGACGAGCTGGTAGCTGCCCTCAGGCAGGGAGTCGAGGGTGGCGGATGTAGTAAGCGTGCGCTGCACACCGGGCGCGCTGAGTTGGATGGCCGCGCTGACGCCGGACGGCAGACCACCCACGGTGAGGCTGAGTCGTCCCACCTGGGCGCCGTAGACGACCGTGGCGGGGGTGGCCACGAGTGACGCCGTGACGGTGAGGGCGAGCGTGTCGCTGGCCGCGCGGTAACTGACGCCATTCTGTGAGACCGCCGCGGCCACGAGGCGGTAGGGCCCGGGCTCGAGGCCGAGCACCGTGCCGGTCGCGGAGAGGCTGGCCACTACGGAGTCGCCACGCAGGAGGCGGACCTGGCCGGCGAGGCCAGTGGGCAGGCCCGAAACGACCACGGCCACACTACCGGTGGCCACATCGAAGGGAAGCGTCACGCGGGCGGTGTCACCAAAAGGCACCGTCGTGTCGAGGCTGGCCCGCCGTGGCGTGAAGCGCGTGCCCTGGTGTGTGACGGTGGTGGTCTGCACCCGCCAGGTGTCGGGCGTGTTGGCGCCGCTGGCGGCCTGCGCGGCCAGCAGCACGCTGCCAAACGGGGCGGGGGCCGCGACGCCGTTGGGCGGCGTCACCAGCAGGGTGGCCGCGGCATCGGCCGGCAGGCCGCTGGTGGAGACCAGCAGCGCCGAGGGCACCGGTCGGTAGAGGGCCACGGCCTGGCTGATGGGGCCTCCGGCGGGAACGTCCACCTCAAACGTGGCCGGGGCCCCCGCAAAGGCCCCCGCGCTGCCCCGGACGGTGGCCACTGTGACACGATACCGGCCGGAGGGGATGTCGGTCCAGGTTACGGTGCCGGCGCTGCTGCGCTGGAACGTGGCGCCCGGCAGCGGGCCGGTGACGCTGAGGGAGGGGGCGAGGCCATCGGGCAGGCCGTTGGCGCTGAGGGCGAGGATGCCGGGCGGCACCGGTGCTTGCGCGGGCGGCGGCAGGACCGGGGGGGCCGTGGGCGGCGGGCTGCCGCCGTCTCCGCCGCTGCAGGCGGCCAGCAGCGCGAGCGTGCCGGCAAGGGCACAGCGCGCCAGTCGGGCACGGAATGGGGAAACCAGACGGCCAGCGTCGGCGGCGTTGGACGGGGTGATCGGGCAGGTGGTGTGCGTCACGGGCAGCCTGGTCAGGGAATTCGGGGGTCGCGAAAAAGACGACCGACCCGCGCACCACGTGACCGATTCTTCAGCTACCGTGCTGGCTGTTCCCCGACTTCCACCGTGGCCGCCCCCAGCGCATGCCGCAGGTCACTCAGGCGGATGCTGTGCAGTCCCGCGAGCTGCGGAATCACGACGGCGAAGATCTGCGTGTCCGGTGCATGGTCCACCGGCTCGGCCTGCACCCAATAGCGGCGCATGACGCGCTGCTCTGCATCCAGCAATTCGAGACGATGGGTCGCCGCCTGCGGCGCGCCAAGAGAACTGTCGTCCGGCAGCAGGGTGCTGGTGCCGAGGAGGGCCGCTTCGGCGCGCAGCGGCCGTGGTGGGGCCATCTGCACATGTCCCTGCCGGCTGTGCCCCGCCAGCAGCAGTGCGCTCGTGTGGTAAGCGGACCCGCTGGACGCCGTTGCTCTGGCTGCCATCGTGTTCTGCCGGAACGCCAGCGCGCGCGTGTACGAGTACTCCGACACCCAGGCATTGGCACAGTAGCCCATGATGTCCGGGGTGAGTGGGGCCACGATGCGATTGCTGCGCACATCCCAGCCGGCACTGGCGGTGGCGCCTCCCACCGTGGGATAAAAGGCGTCGATGCCCGGCGGATCACCGCAGGGGCTGTGTGTGCGCCCGAAATTGTGTCCCCATTCGTGCGTGGCCACCTGCGCCGCATCGTCGCGGTCCCATCCCACCGACGTGGGACTGCCCACGAGCCCGAGGCCGAACACGCCGCTGCTGTAGGTCGGTGACACCACGCCGTAGTAATGCACGCCAGCGGGCGCACCATCCAGCACACGCAGCGCGCGCAGTTCACTCAGCACGGTCGACCATCCGCCGTCGGCGTCGGTGGGCTGCAGCGATGTCACCGCCGAGACGTAGGGCGCACGAATATCGAAATCCACGGTGGCCAGCGGCCACATGGCCCGCGCGAGACTCATCATCTCCGCCGCCCGGCTTGCGGACAGTTCAGGCGCCCGGCCACCCACCACCACGGGCACGAAGCGGACGACAAACGGCGGCACGTTCACGGTCGTGAGCGCGCGCGGTGCCCCGCCTCCAGGCCAGACGTTGTCGCCGCGCTGCACCTCACCCACACTGCTGTCGGGATCGATGTCCACCACCAGCCGCAGCGAGTTGCGCACGAGGTCCGGTGCAAGGCGCGTGGTGTAGGCCTGACCATCCAGCCCCTCGCGTGTGACCAGTGGCAGCGAGCCCACCGGTGCCGTCATGGGCAAGGTGCCGATCTGTGTGCTGCCTTCGTACAGTCGGACCACCGCACGCGGCGGCGGAAGTCCTTCGCGATCGGCCACGACAAAGGCGCGCAGCAGGGCGTCCCTGCCGGCAACCAGCGGGATGCCGTTGTCGCCGCGCTGCACGGCCTGCGTGATGATCACGTTCTCGAGCGTGAGGTTGATGGGGCCGGCGTTTGCGGTGTAGGGCACGACGACCGTGTCGACGGCGGCGTCGGTCAGCGCACGGGTGACCGAGCGCAGCACCGGCACGTACAGTCGCGGTGGCGTGCTGCCACTGCGCAGTGCGGGCAGTGGGGTGATGACGTGACTGCCAACGGGCAGGTCGAGCACGGTACCACTGGCCACGAGGGTGTCCGTGAGAAGCGGGCCCTGTATGCGCGCGGTCGCGCGCGCATCGGCGGGCGTGCCGCTGGCCACGAACACCAGGCGCCCCGATACGCGGCGATAGTCCACTTGCACTGCGACAGGTGTGAGTGAGGCGGGAACCGGCACCGTCTGCGCGGCCGGTCCGCGCCAACCGGTTCCGCCCGTTTGAATGGAGTCGGCGATCACCGTGTATTCGCCGGGAGGCAACTCGGCGAAGGTCACCGAACCGGTGGCGCTGCGTTGCAGGCCATTGGGGCCCGTCAGTCGGACGGAGGCTGCGGCACCACTGGGCAGTCCACTGATGGTGAGACGCACGGCCCCGCTGGCCACCGCATAACTGATTGCCGCAAAGATCGTGTCGCCGGCCACCAACTGGGCTTCGACGTTTGGGGTCGCGGCACTCCAGAGCGCGCCCTGCGCGCGCACCTCACCGGCGCGCACGACATAGCGTCCCGGCAGGAGATCACCCAGCACCGTGGTGCTGTCCACCGTGCGGGCGTAGCCGGACGGCCCGGTCACCTGCACACCGGCCGCGGCGCCGCGTGGAAGACCCGCCACCACGAGCGTGAGTTGCGCGCGCTCGGTCACCGGTGCCGGCACGGCGTCACGGCACGACGCCAGCGTCCACGCCCCCACAAGCCACAACGCTCCGATCGTGAGCGACGTGGCCACGGATCGGAGCGTTGGACGAATCATGCAGGGTGCCTTGGGTGACGGGCCGTGAGGCTGGTGGCCACCCGGAGGGCGCTACACCGGCATCAGAACAACATCATGAGCGGGCTTTCGAGCAACTGCTCGAGTGTCTGAAGGAACCGCGCGCCGACGGCACCGTCAATGATGCGATGGTCACAACTCATGGTGACACGCATGCGCTGCCGTGGGACGAACTGCCCGTTCTCCCACACCGGCTTGGTTTCCGTGGCTCCCACGGCGAGAATGGCGGCCTCGGGCGGATTGATGATGGCCGTGAACTGGTCGATGCCGAACATGCCCAGATTGGACACGCTGAACGTGCCGCCACTGAACTCGGCCGGCTGCAGCTTGCGCTCGCGCGCACGCTTGGCGAGCTCGCGGGCTTCCTTGCCGATGGCGCCAAGGCCCTTGAGGTGCGCGTCACGGATGACGGGCACGATGAGTCCGTCGTCCGTGGCCACGGCCATGCCGATGTGCGCGGCACTGAAGTAGCGAATGTGATCGCCCATCCAGTGTGCGTTGACTTCAGGATGACGCGTGAGCGCGATGGCCACCGCCTTGATGATGATGTCGTTGACCGAGACCTTGAACTGGTCGCCGGCCGCGCTCATCTGCTCACGCAGCTTGCCCACGTTCGTCATGTCGATCTCCGACGTGAGGAAGAACGTGGGGATGGGGCCGATGGACTCGCCCAGGCGACGCGCGATCGTCTTGCGCATCTGGGTGAGCGCCACGTCCTTGTACTCGCCGTCGATCTGGATGGACGGGGCCGTGGACGTGGGCTTGGTGCTGCTGCTCGGCGCACCTGATGTTGCGGCCGGTTGGTTCAACAGCTCACGCGGAGGCGCAGAGCTTGAAGAGGTCGCAGAGGAGGCCGCCTCGATGTCCCGCTTGATGATGCGGCCACCAGGACCACTGCCTTGAATGCTGGAAAGGTTGAGTCCCTTCTCTGCCGCCAATCGCCGGGCCAACGGTGAGGAACGCGTGGCGCCAGCGGCTGCAACCTCTGCGTTCTCCTGTTCCTCTGCGCCTCTGCGTGAGCTGTTGTCAGCACTGGCCGCCACAGCGGGCTCGGCCGAAGCCGCCCCCGAAGCCGCCGGAGCCTGAGCCGCCGGAGCCGCCGCCGAGCCACCCACGATACCCGAGATATCCTCGTCGGCTGCGGCAATCACACCGATGGTCTGACCGATGGGACTGGTCTCGCCCTCGGCAATGAGCTGCGCGCGCAGCACGCCGTCACCGCGCGCGACGAGCTCCATGATGGCCTTGTCCGTCTCCACCTCGGCAATGGTGTCGCCGCTCTTCACGGTGTCGCCAACGGCCTTCACCCACTTCGCCAGGCGCCCTTCCTCCATGGTTGGAGAGAGCGCTTCCATCATCACTTTGGTTGCCATGGTCGGTGGGTCAGTCGAGGTAGAGGACCTGACGGATCGCCGCGATGGTCTTCGGCAGATCAGGCTTGGCGGCCTTTTCGAGGCTCTTGGTGTACGGCATGGGCGCTTCGGCCTGGTGTACCCGCAACACGGGCGCATCGAGATAGTCGAAGCAGTGGCGCTGCACGTAGTCCACGACCTGGGCACCAACGCCACACACTTCCCAGCCTTCTTCCACCACCACGCAACGCGACGTCTTCTTCACCGAGGTCGTGATGGCCTCGATGTCCATGGGACGGATGGTCCGCAAGTCGACCACGTCACAGGTGATGCCTTCCTTGGCCATCTGATCGGCGGCCTGCATGGCGACAAGCACCATCTTGCCATGCGTGATGAGCGACACGTGCTCGCCTTCACGCTTGAGGTCGGCCTTGCCGAGCGGAATGATGTACTCGCCCTCGGGCACCTCGCCCTTGGTGTTGTACAGCATTTCGCCTTCGAGGAAGCAGACCGGGTTGTCGTCGCGGATGGCGGCCTTGAGCAAGCCCTTGGCGTCATAGGGCGTGCCCGGCGCCACCACCTTGAGTCCGGGAATGTGGGCCAGCCACGACTCGAAGGCCTGCGAGTGCTGCGCGGCAAGCTGCAGGGCCGCGCCGTTGGGGCCGCGGAACACCATGGGCATGGGGAACTGCCCGCCTGACATGTACAGCATCTTCGCGGCCACGTTCACCACCTGATCGATGGCCAGCAGCGCAAAGTTCCAGGTCATGAACTCGATGATGGGGCGCAGGCCGGTCATGGCCGCCCCCACGCCCACGCCGGCAAACCCGAGTTCGGTGATGGGTGTGTCGACCACGCGCATCTCGCCGAACTCCTGCAGCAGGCCCTTGGACACCTTGTAGGCGCCCTGATACACGGCCACTTCCTCACCCATGAGGAAGACGCGGTCGTCGCGGTGCATCTCTTCGCGGAGCGCCTGGTTGAGGGCGTCGCGGTACGTAATCACTGGCATGTCTCGTGCGCCCTCAGCTCGTGGTTTCGACGAGGATGTCTTCCATGAGCGCCTCGAGCGGCAACTCCGGACTCGCTTCCGCGAAGTCGATGCTGTCCTGCACGATCCTCTTGATCTCTTCGTCCATGGCCGTGACTTCGGCCGGCGTGATTTCCCCCGCTTCCTCCATGCGCTGGCGATGCAGCGTGATGGGGTCGCGCTTGAGGTACTGCTCGAGCTCTTCCTTGGTGCGGTAGGTGCCGCTCACCGCGTCGGACATGGAGTGACCCATGAAGCGGTAGGTGCGGATCTCGAGCAGTGTGGGCATGCTTTCCTTGCGCGCCCGCTCGATGGCTTCCGCCGTCGCCTTGCGCACGGCGAGCACGTCCTGGCCGTCCACCACGTCGCGCGGCATGTCGTACGAGGCGCCGCGCTTGTAGATGTCGTGGATGGACGACGCGCGCTCGAGTGCCGTGCCCATGCCGTAGCGGTTGTTCTCGATGATGAAGATGCAGGGCAGCTTCCAGAGCGCCGCCATGTTGAGCGCTTCGTGGAAGGCACCCGTGTTCACCACCGACTCACCCATGAAGCAGGCAATGACCTGATCGCCGCCGCGATACCGGATGGCAAAGCCCACGCCCGCGGCGATGGGCACATGTCCACCGACGATGCCGTGGCCGCCAAGGAAGCCCAGCTGCTTGTCGAACATGTGCATCGAACCACCCTTGCCCTTGGCACAACCGTCCTGGCGGCCAAAGAGTTCGGCCATGACGGCACGCGGCGTCATGCCACGCGCGAGCGCCTGTCCGTGATCGCGATAGGTGGTGATGATGTAGTCGTCGGGCCGGAGCAGCGAGATGATGCCCGTGGAGACGGCTTCCTGCCCGATATACAGATGGCAGAATCCGCCGATGCGGCCGATGGCGTACATCTCGGCACAGCGCTCTTCAAACCGGCGCTGCAGGAGCATGGAGTACAGCAGCTCGCGGTGCAGGGCCGCGCTGTCCTGCGGTTTGGACGCCGCAGGCGATTCGGATTTCTTCTTTTGGGGCATCGAACGCCAGAGGGGAGTGTCGGGTCGGATGGAAACGGTCAGGCCAGCGAGGCGGCCTGCACCTGTTCCCAGGCGTGGTAGCTGGAGCGAACGAGCGGGCCGCTTTCGACATGCCGGAAGCCCATCTGCATGCCGACTTCATAGAGCATGCGGAATTCTTCCGGCGTGACGTAGCGATCGAGTTCGATGTGGGCGTCGGAGGGCCTCAGGTACTGGCCCAACGTGAGGATGTCGACGTCCACACTACGGAGGTCCTTCATGACCTCGATGACTTCTTCGTTCGTTTCGCCGAGACCGAGAATGATGCCGGTCTTGGTGGGGATGTCGGGCGCGATGCGCTTGGCGGTGCGGAATATCTCCAGCACCCGCTCATAGCGACCACCCGGGCGTGCGCGCTTGAAGAGCCGCGGCACCGTCTCGGTGTTGTGGTTGTAGATCTCCGGTCGCGCCTCGAGCACCGCGCGGATGGAGTCCACGTTGCCCTGGAAGTCCGGGACCAGCACTTCCACCGAGCAGCCCGGCAGGCGCTGATGGATCTGCCGGATGGTTTCGGCAAAGATGTAGGCGCCAAAATCGGGCAGGTCGTCGCGGTCCACGGACGTGATGACCGCGTGGCGGAGGTTCATCTGCGCGATGGCCTCGGCGACCCGGTTGGGCTCCTCGATGTCGTACTCGGGCGGGCGACCGTGGGATACGGCGCAATACGCGCAATTGCGCGTGCAGACGCTGCCCAGGATCATGAAGGTCGCCGTGCCGTGCTGCCAGCACTCCCCGATGTTGGGGCAGTGCGCCTCCTCGCACACGGAGTGGAGCTTGAGCTCCCGCATCATGTGCTTGAGACGGATGTAATTCTCACCACCCGGGGCTTTGACCTTGAGCCACTGCGGCTTGCGCTCGGGGAGCGCTTCGCGGCGGTGACGCCCCATGATCTGTACCAGCTGCTCAGCCATACCTTTTCGGTAGAGGCCCGGGTTTGGTGGTCCGAGCCGTGAGATGGTGAAGCTAGTTCGAAGGACACAAACCGGAAATGTAACCCTAACCCCCTAACCAGAAATAGGCGGTAGTTCGTCTCAGCGAAACCTGGCGCCGCCCGTAATCGTAGGGACAGCAACACCCTATCGCGCTGAGGCGCACATGCTTCGCACTCTCTTTACTATCGGTCTGTTGGCCCTCGGCGGCCTGGTCGCGCTGCGACTGGTTTTCGGGTTGCTCGGCCCACTGGTTTCCCTGCTCTTCTGGCTCGTTGGGCTGGCCGTAAAGGTCCTGCTCATTGGCTTGGTGGTCTATTTCATTATCCGGGTGTTCAGCCCGGCGACGGCCGAGCGGATCGAGCGCGCCATTCGCGACTGACCCGTCCGGTCGCGGAAAACGGCAACGGCCGACTGCGTTTGTGCAGTCGGCCGTTGGTTTTTTTGCCTAGGCCGGTTTGGCGTCCGGCCCTCAGTCGCTGCCGTCCGACGATGGACCGGCACTGCCACCGGGCTCGGCGCCCGGGCTGTCACCGTCCCGCTTTTCGCGCCGGCCGCGTGAGCGCCGCGCGCCGCCACGACGACCGCGGCGTCCACGGCGACGGGGACGCGGAGCCCCGTCGGACATGCTCTCACCGTGCGGCCCATCCTCAAACGCGCCGTCCTCGTCTTCGCCGCCGGCGTCATCGTCGTCGCCGTCGTCAGTACCGGCCCCGGCAAAGCGCACCGGCTCGCCATCGATGTGGTCGACCGGCGTACCACGCCAATGCGGATCGTCGCCCAGGGCCCCGGACGCGGCGTCCACGGAATCGCCCTCGTCGTCACCCTCGTCGCCGCCATCTCCCGACTCGGCCAGCGTGCCGTCGCGCTTGCGGCGACGACCTCGCCGTGAGCGGCGATTGCGCCGACGCTTGCGCGGCCCTTCAGGTCCGTCGCCTGCGTCCTCGGCCTCCCCGACTTCTTCGCCGGCATCGGTGGCCATGCCATAGGCAAACTCACCGGTCACGCGAATCGCGGTTTCGTCGTCGAGATGGGCGTCGCGCAACGGCCCCTCAGCCTCGCCCTCCTCGACCTCATGCGCATCGGTGCGCTGCAGCGGGCGGGCGCGCTCAACCGGCGCGACGGGCGTCTCGACGTCGCGCACGTCCGTCTCATTCACCTCGCGTGCACGCGGATCAAGTTCAGCCGCGTCCCGGGGCGTGTCGACAGCCGACTCCGGGGACCGCTCTCGAGCAGCGTCACGCGAAGGGACATGCGACAGGTCACGTGGACGACGCTGCCGAGTGGCTGCCGGATCGTCCAACTCGCCACGCGAATGGTCGCTCTCGTCCGATCCGTCCTTGCGACGCCCGCCCCGGGCACTTCGCGACTCGTTCGACAGTTGAGCTTCGGCTGGAGGACGCCATACCGGCACCAACTGATCGGCCGGTCCCGTTGCGGCTGTGTCTGGGGCGGCGAGGGCTTCATCAGCCGGGACGGCCGGTCCGCTCGCCGGCTCACCAAGCACCCGCTGCAGGCGATCAGCGCGCGGCCCGCGCGGCGCGAAGGGGTCGTCGAAATCCAACCGATCGGCTGAGACAGTCGGAGATGGATTGTCCGGCGTATCGCCTGTGGGGTCCCGCAGATCCCGGCCCGGGCGGGCATCCCGGCCCTCCCGCGGCTTTCGAGTGCGCTCCTGCGCGGGCTTCTCTTGCGCGGGCCTTTCCTGCGTGGCGCGATCCTGCCGCGGGCGATCGGCCCGCTCGCTGCGCTCCAGTCGTTCCGTTCGTTCTGCGCGTGCCGGACGCGCGGCCTGCGGACCTGCGGCCGGATCGTGCAGCTCCGCATCCACCTCCACGGCGGACCGGGTGCGATCGGGACCCGCGCGTTCACTACCGCGCTCTGGCGCCCGTTCGCGGGATTTGTCGCGGTCGCGATCGCGGTCGCGCCCACGGCGCTTGTCGCGCCGATCGTCACTGCTCGACGATTCGAGACCGGAGCTACCCTCGCGCTCGCGGACCTTCTCACGGAGACGCTCCACCGAAAGCGGCGCCCCCTCTTCGCGGCGGCGCGTTTGCCCACGGCTGCGCCGATCCGGGTCAGCGCCGGCGTCCGGTGCAGAGCCGGCAACGGCCCGACGGCCACGCGCGCTCCACGCCCACTTGAGGACGGCGAGCGCGTCACGCATGGCTACGCGGCGCGTTTCGCGCATGCGCACGCCGTAGGTGGGCTCCAGCGGCACGGCTTCCACACGCCGGGCATGCGGCACGAGGTGGAGCAGGAGGTCGGTGTTGGCAGTCCAACTGTCGCCGGCCAACCACGAGGCGCCATTGTCGGAACCGGCGCGCAGCGCGTCACGCAGCACCGAAATGCGCATGAGGCGCATGGAGGCCGTCAGGTCACGCACGCCGTCCACGCGCACGAACGGACGCATGGCCCAGTGGGCACCCTTGAACAGCCGCTTGACTGCCGTTGGGGCATCGGCCACAACCAGCCGTTCGCCAACGACGAGGTCCGCGCCGCCGTCGAAGCGACGGGCAAACTCGGGTACGATGCCAGGCGGGTCGGTGAAGTCACCCTGAAGCAGCAGCACCGCGTCGCGACGCGGATAGCGCGTGCGGCCGGCGACGTCACGCAGCAAGGCTTCCACTGCGCCCGCGTAGCCCAGGTGCCGCGTCCCTCGCACGACCGTGACCGGCATGGCCTGTTCGTACTGCGCCGCCACCTCGGCCGTCTCGTCCGTGCTCGCATCGTCGTAGACGACCACCTCGTACTCGCGCGGAAACTCCGCAAGCACAGTGCGGAGTCGCCACAGCAGGACGCCGATGGTTGCGACCTCGTTGTACGCAGGGATGGCGAGGTAAAGCACAGGAACCGGTGAGGGGGCAAACGGGGCCGCTGGGAGTCGACACCGGCGGCAGCGGGGTAAGGACCGATAATAACAGGGAAGGGCCCGTTCTCGCCCCCCCTTGCCCCTGTCCAGCTTTCCCCTTTTGTTCGACCGATGTTCGACGATCTCCGCGACACGCTTCGCACCTTCGGCGCCCGCCTCGACCCCGATGAGCGACGCCGCATGGCCACCGGCATGCGGGACGCGCTGGTGCACGCGAAGATGGCGCTGCAGTACCTGCGCGCCGGCCTCGCCGGCACCGAGGCCCGTCTCAAGGCGGAACAGGCCGAACTGGACACCGTGCGCCGACGCCAGGGCTACGCCGCCGAGATTGGCGACAACGAGACGGTGGCCATTGCCGAGCGCTTCGCGGCGCAGCACGCCGAACGGGTGGCCATGCTGGAGACCAAGCGCATGGCGCAGCAGCAGGAGCTGCACCTGGCAGAGCGCGACTACGAGGACATGACGCAGGAACTGCGTCGTGTGATGTCGGGCATGGCGCCCAGCGCGTCCACGCCGGAGCAGGAGGCGCAGCGTGAGGTCGAGGCGGCGCTCAGCGACGACCCCGATGCGTTGCTGGATCTGGACTCCACCCCACCGCCGTCTCGTCGCTCGCGGGCCGAGCGCGAAGCCGATGCCGAAGCGCGACTCGCGGACCTCAAGCGCAAACTGGGCCGATGATGGAGAAGGGTCGGCGGACGGCGCGTGCCCACATGGTGCGTGCTGTACTGGCCGTGTCGTTGCCGTTGTGTCCGATGCACCGCGCCCTGCATGCGCAGGCCGGACAGGGACAGAACCAACGCAATAGCGGGACTGATGGACGACGTCAGCCCCCTGTGTCGAGTCAGGGGCGGCTGCCCGTGGCCGGCTGTGCCGGCCAGACCATCAGTGACATCGTCATCATCACGCAGCCCCCGTTCAACGAGCGGCTGCCGCAGGACCTCGAGTGGGTGCGTCGTAAAGTAAGGCGCATGCACGTCAACACGCAGGACGACGTGGTCCGTCGTTTTCTGCTGCTCAAGCCCGGTGAGCCCTGCAATCAGATCAAGCGCGCGGAATCGGAGCGTATTCTCCGCGCGCAGCCGTATCTGGTGGACGCGCGCATTCGCGTGTACGACGACGAACAGGGTGGCGTGCGACTCGAGGTCGAAACGCGCGACGACTTCAGTCTGGTGTTCGCGCCGCGTGTGCGCACGGCGTCGCCACTCTTTCGCGGGCTGCGAATCGGAGAAATGAACCTCGGCGGCAGCGCCACCATGGCCGCGGTCGAATGGCGCGATGGCCTGGCGTACAACGACGTGCTCGGTGTTCGCTACACCGACTACCAGTTTGCGGGCGGGCGCAACGAACTGCGTCTCGAAGGACGACGTGACCTGTTCGGTCAACGCATGAATCTCGAAGTGGTGCGGCCCTACTACACCGACCTGCAGCGCTTTGCGTGGGTGGGAACGGTGGGTGGCACACGCGAGCCGTTCACCCTTCAGCGCGAAACCCTGCCCGCCAATGCCGTCACGGTGCGACGCGCGTACAGCAATATCGGCGGTTTGGTGCGTGTGGGGCCGGTGGGCCGTCTCAAGCTCATCGGGGCGTCGGTTACCCGAGAATCGGAGAGTACGGATCCACAGGCCGTGCTGCTGACTCCCGAAGGCGCGTTGCCCGACAGCTTTCCCGATGCCGCGCCACCGGGGTTTGCCTCGCAGAATGTGCTACGCGCCAACCTGCTGCTGGGCATGCGCGCCATTCGCTTCAAACCGGTGCAGGGGTTCGATGCCCTCACCGGGACCCAGGACGTGCGGGTGGGTGTGCAGGCCGGTTTCGTGTTGGGCCAGTCCATCGTGGTGGGGCCGGCACGAGACCGCGATCGTTTTGTCGCGTCCAACATTTATGCGGGCGCCGCCGGTGAGCGCTGGTATGTGGGCGTGCAGGGCATCACGGAGGCGCGCTACAGCCTGGATCGCAATCGATGGGAGAATGTGATTGGCAGTGGGCGCGCGGCCTGGTATTTCCGCCCAGCGGTGCGTCAGACCACGGTGTTGCAGGCGGAATGGGCGACGGGGCGTCGCATGCAGGTGCCGTTTCAGTTGTCGCTGGCCGACCCGGAAGGCGGCATCATGGGGCATCGACGCTCGTGGTCGGCGGGTGCGCGACGCACGGTGTTGCGCGCCGAGCAGCGCTTGGTGGTGCCGACGCGCTTCAACGTGGCCGACGTGGGCTTTGCCGGCTTTGTGGAAGCCGGTCGCTTGTGGCGTGAAAGCACGGTGCCGTATTCGGTGGACGCGCCGTGGCGTGGAGCATTCGGTGTGTCCCTGCTGGCAGCGGTGCCACCGAGATCGCGTCGCATGTGGCGTTTGGATTTCGCCGTACCGGTGAGCAACGACCCGTTCCGTCGCTTCGAGGTGCGCTTCACCGGCGTGGATCGCAGCCGCAATTTCTGGCGTGATCCGCGCGATGTGGCGGCCAGTCGCGAGCGCACGGCACCCACGTCGCTGTTCACCTGGCCCTGACGCGCATGGGGGGGCTGGTGTGACCACGGCGCAGCGATTCTGCACCGTGGTCACCGGTCCACTTCAGGCGGCGGCCCCTTCGTCCTTCACACCCGCCATCATGCGCCGAATGGGGACGATCATCAGCAACAGAATGACCATGGACCCAAAGAGTGCGATGGCGGTCCCACTGAACACCGTCGGCGTCTGTTCGAGCTTGGTGGGATCGACATGACCACCAACAAGGCCTGCCACCAGGTTGCCTACTGACGTGGCGAGGAACCAGATGCCCATCATCTGCCCCACGTAGCGCCGCGGCGACAGTTTCGTCATGGACGAGAGACCCACGGGGCTCACAAACAATTCGCCGACCGTCTGGAAGAAGTAGCTGGCAATGAGCCACCAGGGTGAGACGAGTACGGTGCCGCCGCTGGCCACCACGGCGTTCGCTGCAAAGACCATGAGCAGGAAGCCCACGCCGGCCATGCCCAGACCAATCGCGAACTTGGCGGGACTCGACAGGTCGATGCGCCGCGCCGCCAGCGCGCCCCACAGGACGGCCATCAGCGGAGACAGCACGATGATGAACGCCGAGTTCACCGACTGAAACCACGTGGCCGGCACGTCGAAGCCGAACACGTTGCGATTGGTGAAGTCGTTCGCGAACAGGTTGAGCGAAGTGGGCGCCTGTTCGAACGCCGCCCAGAAGATGGCGGCAAAGACGAAGAGCACGAAGATGACGGCGCTGCGCTTCTTCTCCTCGCGGGTCAGGCCACCAAAGACAAACAGGTAGGTGAAGTAGGCCACCGCGAGGCCCACGAGCACAAAGGTCATGGCGCCGCCGATGACCTGTGGGTCGAGCGTGATGGTGCCCGTTGAGGCAAGCAGGAACACGACTGCCAACACGGCAAGTCCGGCGAACGTGCTGTTGCGCACGGTGCGCTCGCGCGCAGCCTGCACCGTGGCGTTCGGGTCGCGCACAATGTCTTCGCCAATGGTGCCGAGCAAGCGGCGCGCACCAAGCCAGAAGCTGAGCAGACCGAAGGCCATGCCCACACCGGCCGCCCCGAATCCCCAGTGCCAGCTTACGCGCTCGCCGAGATATCCGGTGACCAACTGACCGATGAAGGCACCGGTGTTGATGCCCATGTAGAAAATCGCGAACCCGGCGTCCCGCCGTGCGCCGCCTTCCGGATACAAGTCACCGACGATGGCCGAGATGTTGGGCTTGAGCAGACCCGTGCCCAGCACAATGAGAATGAGGCCAAGAAAGAAGAACGGCTTGCCCACGCCCTCACCGGCAAAGCCCGAAACGCCGATGGCGAGATGGCCGCCGGTGATGAGCACGGCGCCGGTCAGGATGGCTCGGCGCAGGCCCAGCCAGCGATCGGCAATCCATCCGCCCGGCAGTGACGCCAGATACACGCTGGCGGCGTAGATGCCGACGATGGCCGAAGCCTGCGGGCGCTCAAATCCGAAGCCGCCGTCGTTGAGGGCGGCGGCCATGAAGAGAATGAGCAGCGGGCGCAGTCCGTAGAACGAAAAGCGTTCCCACATCTCGGTGGCAAAAAGCAGACCGAGGCCCTTGGGGTGACCGAAGAACGATCGGTCCTGGGTCGGGGCGATGGAGCTCACGAGGCAGGGTTGGGAGGAAGGGAAGCGTGGTGACAGGCCACGAGGTGCCCGGGGGCTTTTTCCTCGAGCGGCGGAGCGACCTGTGTGCAGATCGCGTTCTTGCGCGGGTGGGAACAGCGAGGGTGAAACACACAGCCCGACGGCGGATTGGCCGGCGACGGTGGTTCGCCCGCAAGAAGTATACGGCTGCGCACCGCTCCGGGAACCGGGACCGGCACCGCAGAAAGCAGTGCGCCTGTGTAGGGATGCAGCGGCGTCGCGAACAGGGGACGCCGTGGGGCCAGTTCGACCACCCGGCCCAGATACATGACGGCCACCCGGTCGGCCATGTGGGATACCACCGCCAAATCGTGCGCGATGAACAGGTAGGCCAGCCCGTGCGCGCGTTGCAGGTCGCGCAGCAGATTGATGATCTGTGCCTGCACGCTCACGTCGAGTGCCGATACCGGTTCATCACAGACGATGAAGTCCGGCTCGACCGCGAGCGCCCTGGCAATGCCGATGCGCTGACGCTGGCCGCCGGAGAACTCGTGCGGGTAGCGCGTGGCCATGTCGGGTTGCAAGCCGACTTCCTGCAAGACGGCCGCTACGCGCGCGTCTGCTGCGCTGCCCTTGGCCAGCGCGTGCACGACGAGGCCTTCGCGGATGGATTCCCCCACGGTGAGGCGCGGGTTAAGCGAGCCGTAGGGATCCTGAAAGATGATTTGCAGGTGCCGGCGCATGCGGCGCAGCTCTTCGCCGCGGAGTGCGCCGAAGTCGATACCGTTGACGTGCACACTGCCCGACGTCGGTTCCACCAGCCGCAGAATGGCGCGACCGGTGGTGGTCTTGCCGCTGCCACTTTCACCAACGAGCGCCAGTGTTTCGCCACGCGCAATGTCGAACGACACACCATCGACGGCGCGCACCTGTCCCACCGCCCGTTGCAGCAGGCCGCGCCGCATCGGGAAATGCTTCGTGAGATTTCGCACCGAGAGCAGCGGCGTCATGCGCGGGCCATGTCGGGAGTGTGCGACGGGCCCGCGCCGCGCGGCACACCGTGCGGTGCACTGTGCGGCGCACCGTGCTGGTCGCGCACCAGGTGACAGCGCGCGCGATGGGCCGGCCCGATCTGATGCAGCGCCGGGACCTCACGGCTGCATTCCTCCACGGCCACCGGACAGCGATCTCGGAAGGCACAGCCCGAGGGAAAAGCACCGAGGGCGGGCACAGTGCCCGGAATGGTGGCGAGATGCGGCACGGCGTCGCCCGCGCCTGCCGTGTCGGCATCGTGCCGAATGCCCGGCACGGCCGCGAGCAGTCCGCGGGTGTAGGGATGCGCGGGCCGCGAGAACAGCACGTCCACGGGCGCTTCTTCCACCAGGCGCCCGCCGTACATCACCAGCACGCGCGACGCCATCTCGGCCACCACACCCAGATCATGCGTGATGAGCAACACGGCCATCTGCGTGGCTTCACGCTGCGCACGCAACAGGTCCAGCACCTGGGCCTGAATGGTGACATCGAGTGCCGTGGTGGGCTCGTCGGCGATGAGCAGCTCGGGGCGCAGCACGAGCGCCATCGCCAGCATGACCCGCTGGCGCATACCGCCGGAAAGTTCGTGCGGATACTGTTTCGCGCGCGTGGCGGCATCGGCGATTCCGACCGACTGCAGCATGCGAACGGCGTCATCCCAGGCTTCGGCAGCGCGGCGTTTGGTGTGCGCACGCACCACTTCGGCAATCTGACTGCCCACGCGCCGCACGGGATTGAGCGCCGTCATGGGCTCCTGAAACACCATCGCGATGCGTTGTCCGCGGATGCGGCGCAGGGGCTCGGCGGCCAGACCGAGCAGATCGTCGCCATCAAAGACGATGCGGCTGTGGCGTCCAATGCGCCCGGGGGATGGCACGAGACGCAGCAACGACAGGGCCGTGAGCGACTTGCCGCTGCCGGATTCGCCCACGAGACACACGGTCTCGCCACGCGCCACCGTGAAGGACAAATCGTCGACCGCGCGCACCGGCATGCCTGCCACCGGCAGTTCGACCGATAGCGACTGCACGTCCAGCAGTGGCGGAGAGGCGTAGGGGGACATCACGACGCAAGCTGCGCCGAGGGACGAGGCCCTCGCAAGGCATCACCAAGGGCGTTGCAGGCCATGGTGACACCAATGGTCGCGAGTCCGGGGAAGAATGTCATCCACCAGGCACTGGTCATGGCCGACATCCCGTCGCGCATGATGGAGCCCCAGCTGGCGGTGGGGGGCTGCACCCCCAGGCCGAGATAGCTGAGTGTGGTTTCGAGCGCGATGGTGGATGCCACCGCGAAGGTGGCGGACACGGCCAGCACCGGCAGCAGATGCGGCAGCAAGTGCCGAATCACCAGGCGCGGCGTGCGCACGCCGAGCGCGCGAGCGGCGAGTGTGAAGTCTTCGGTGAGCAGCGCATCGAGTGACTCCGCGACCTGTCGCGCCACAGCAAACCATCCGGTCACGCCAACGAGCAGTATCAATTGCCAGAGGGCCAGAGGGCCCACAAATGCCGAGAGCGCGAGCAGTACCAGAATGCGCGGAATGGACAGACAGAGATCGAGGGCGCGGCGCAGGATGGCAGATAGCGGGCGTGGCGCGAGGGCCGTCGCCGCCCCGTAGGCCGTGCCAAGCAGAAGCAGAATCGCGACGGCCGCGAAGGCGATGCTCATGGACACCTGACTGCCGTGCAGAACGCGACTGAGTACATCGCGTGAATAGCTGTCGGTTCCGAACCAATGCGCGGCGGATGGCGGCATGCTGCGCAGCGCGACGATATCGAGTTGGCGCTCCGGGTCGTATGGCGAAAGCCACGGTGCCGCCAGTGGCAGGGCGGCCAGCAGCAACACCAGTATGAGGGCGGCTCTGCGAGTCATCGCTGCACCAGAGAGTGCGCGACAGGCTGTGGCGCCCCGTTGGACAGTGTCTCCTGTTCCGCGAGACGTGGGTCGACCAACCGCCGCAATACATCGGTGCCTATGGCGCCAAGCACGGTGATGCTGCTGCCCACGATCACGCAGCCGGTCACGACATCCGCGTCGCGTGCCGCGACCGCCATGAGCATGGTGTGTCCGAGACCGGGCCAGAGGAAAACCTGCTCGATGACGACCACACCGGCCACAAATGCGGGCAGTACAAGGCCGGCCACGGTAAGCACCGGCAACAGGGCGGCGCGCCATGCGAGCCAGTACACACGCCGTGCCGGCAGGCCTCCCGCGAGCGCGGTGCGAACAAAGGGTTGTTGCAGTACATCGTGCAGACTGCTGCGCTGATACCGCGAGAAGATGCCGATACCCACGAGGGTAATCGTCAGAACGGGCAGCACGAGGTGCCTGAGCCGATCAACCACGCGATCCCACGGCAGCATGTATGCGTGCATGTCGTCGATCATGCCGACCGCCGGCAAGCCCAGGCCGCGATGCCCGAGCAGGATCAGCAGAAACGCCAACCAGAATTCCGGCACCGAATACACGGCCAGAGTGAGCCGGCCGCTCCAGCGATCGCGGCGCGATCCGGCGTACACGGCCTGCCAGGCGCCCAGCAGCATGCCCAGCGCGAGGCTCAGGACAAAAGCCGGCACCACGAGGATCAGGCTGTTGGTACTGGCCTCGAGCAATACGGGAAGTGCCGGGCGCTGCTGCGCCGTGCTCCAGCCCAGGTCGCCGCGCACGAGGTCGCGCATCCATCGCAGGTATTGCATCGGCAGTGGATCATTGAGTCCACGCAGTGCGCGCACCCGCTCGCGAATGGCCAGGGGGACCTGCTCACCGAGGGCCGTCGCCTGGTCACCGGGAGCGAGTTCGATGCAGATGAAGGCCAGCGTGGCGGCGGCAAACACCACGAGCAACCCTTGCAGGAGGCGCGCCGCGAAGCCTGGCAGCAGGCGCAGCAGGGTGCGCCGGGCCACGGTCAGCGTGCTGCCCCGCCAAGCCCGATGCGGTCGCGATCGATGCGCTGCGCGGGATCGACACGCCACTCGGCGAGGTTCGTATACCAGCCATCCGGTCGAGAAGGCGGCACGATGAAGCGGCGGTGCAGCGCCATGAAAACGCGCGGTTCAGACAGCCAGATGGCTGGCGCGTCGTCGAGAATCTGCTGGAAGGCGCGGGCCCAGTGGCGACGACTGGTCGCACGGTCGAACGTGGTGAGAGCGCTGTCCACCGCCGCGTCAAAAGCGGGGCTGCGGTAGCGCACGGAATTGCCGTCGCCCGTGGAGGTCCAGGTCTGCCGCATGCCAACGAGTCCGGGACTGGATTGCCATCCGCCCGTATACGTGTCGAATCGCTGCTCATCCACGCGCTCACTGAGACTGTTGATCTCGAGCAGCTGCGGCGTGACGGCGGCACCCACCTCCTTGAACTGCGCTTGCAGCAGCACGGCAAGTCGCTGTGCGGCGGGGCTGGAATTGGGCGCAATGATGTCGAAGGCCAACTTCACGCCGTTGCGATCACGGACGCCATCGTTGTCACTGTCCGTCCAGCCGGCGGAATCAAGCAGGGCTCGGGCCCGTGCGCGGTCGAAGGGCAGGCCCGTGAAGGCCGTGGTATCGGGAATGAGCGCGCGCGGCGCCGGCGCCAATGCCACCAGGCCAAGCGAGTCGTAGGCGTTGCGAACAACCCGCTCGCGGTCAACAGCCATGGACAGCGCGCGGCGGACGCGCACATCGCCGAACACCGGATGCGGCTGCGTGGCGTTGCGCGGGTCTCGCAGGTTGAAACCGAGGAAGCGGTACTGCATGGCCGGATTGTCGACCACACGCAGCGTCGGCGTACGTGCCACTTGCGCGAGATTCTCGGGATTGATGTTCTCGAGCAAGTCCGCTTCGCCGGCAAACAGCTTGATGGTGGCCGCACCAAAATCCGGGGCAATGCTGAAAATTATGCGATCGAGATACGGCCTTCCCTTGGGGTGCGTGGTGTCGGCCACAATCTCGATGCGCTGCTGCGCATCCCAGCGCGCAAACCGGAAGCGACCGGTGCCAATCGGTTCCCTGGCCAGCGGCGACTCGGCCAGTCGGCCCATCGGAATGCTGTCGAGCCGATGCGCCGGCATGATGTACATGTGGAACGTCGCGTCGTAGAACTGCTGGGGCGAACGACGCTTGAACCAGAACACCGCCGTGGACGAATCGACCACGGCCACCGAGTCGATGTTGCTGACCAGCGATCCCTGATCGGTGGCCACGGAATCACTGGTGTACACCCGGAAGGTGAACCGCACATCGTGTGCGGACACCCGGTGTCCATCATGCCAGCGCGCGGTGGAATCGAGCGTGAAAGCCAGCGAGAGCGAGTCGCTTCCCCACTGCCACGACGTGGCGAGGCGCGGCGTGAAGCCCGCGTCGCCCGCGGTTTCGAGCGTCGGACCGATGTCCGCCAGCCGCTCGTAGAGTGACGCAAGAATGGGCGCGGCCTGGGACGCTTCCCCGATGGCCGGCAGCAGCGTGCGCGGTTCCGCGGGTGCCACGACTACAAGGGTTCCGCCGGTCTCCGAATCACTGGTCTGATCACCAGGGGCAGCACAGGCCAGCAGAAGTGCGGACAACACGCCGATGGTGGCGCGTGACAACAGAGCACGAGGCGTCATGACAGAGCGGGCAGGAGGAATTGACGCCGTACAATGCGGACCTGCGCTCAACGGCGCCAGAGCCACTCCCCACTCCCAAAGTGCAGCGCCTGCCGGTCCATCGCGGCGCGCAACTCGGCGTCCGGCTCCAGAACGGAAACCTGCGCATGGTCAAGGTCCCGTTCCGTGGCATGGCCTGGCCACAACACCCAGCGCGCCAGGCGATCGACCATGGCTGCCTTGAGCCGGTCGATCGTGATTGGCAGTTCCCTGGCTGGCAGCACATCACTCAGTGACGCGGCCGCTGGAGCTGGGGGCAGGGGCAGATCGGTGGCCGAGGCCAACAGCTCCTGGCGGTCGCGCAGCAGCAGGCTGCCATGCTGCAAATACCCCGCGCCCTGCCGCCAGACGGCACTGCCAACGAGTTTCCGGCCGCCCAGAAGCAATTCGCCCTCGTCAGGGGCATCAAAACAGACCGCCCCGTCCGTGATTCGTTCGGTTCGCGGCGGCGCCAGGGTGACGGGTAGTCCAACCGCGCGCAGGGCCTCTGCCAACACGCCGTTCACGGCCGTGTAGGCCTCACGCCAGCTCACCGAAGCGGGCAGTGGCAGCACCACCGAGTAGGTCAGTGTCTCCGCGTGCAACAGGGCCCGGCCGCCGGTGGGGCGGCGAACCGCCTCGAGCCCGGCCCGGGACAGCGAGGCCGCGGAAAACCGGTCGCGTACCGCCTCGTGACGGCCAAAGGACACCGTGGGCTGATCCCAGGCGTACCAGCGCCACACCGCGCGGTCCGGTTGCACGCGCGCCAGCAGGGCCGCGTCTGCAGCCATGTTCCGGACGCCAGAGTCAGGCGGGCACTCCCAGACAAACCACGATGGGACCGTTCGGGGGAAAAGCATCGCGGTTAAATTACTGAGGCTGCGGCCTCGCGTCGCAGTGCTCCCAGCTCCGGCACTTCGTCAGCACGCTGGCGGTGGTGCCTCGACTTCCCTGAGGATGTTCATGGCCACGCCCACTCGTTCGGCCGCACCTGCTGCGGTCGATTCCTTCGTTGCCCGTCACGTTGGTCCGAGCTCCGCCGAACAGCAGGCCATGTTGGCCACGCTGGGCTACGATTCGCTGGATGCTTTCATCGACGCTGTGGTGCCCGAGCAGATCCGCTTCCGCGCCACGCTGGCGACGGGACCGGAGCAGACCGAGGCGGATGTGCTGGCCTCGCTCCGCCGCATCGCCAGCAAGAACCAGGTCTGGCGCACCTACATCGGCATGGGCTACTACGGCACGCACACGCCCAATGTCATTCTGCGCAATGTGATGGAGAATCCGGCCTGGTACACGGCGTACACGCCGTATCAGGCGGAGATCGCACAGGGTCGCCTCGAAGCGCTGCTCAACTATCAGACGCTGATCATCGATCTGACGGGGCTCGAAATCGCCAATGCGTCCCTGCTGGACGAGGGCACGGCAGCAGCCGAGGCCATGGCGCTCGCCTTCGGAGCCCGTGGTTCGGCCACGCGCAACGTGTTTCTCGTGGCGGCGGACTGCCACCCGCAGACCATTGCCGTGGTGGAAGCGCGTGCGGTGGCACGCGGTGTGACGGTGCAGGTGGTGGACCCGCGCAGCATGACCTTCACCGATCAGGTGTTTGGTGTGCTGCTGCAATACCCCGGTACCGACGGTGCCGTGGTGGACTACCGCGGTCTCTGCGAGGCGGCGCATGCGGCGGGCGCGCTGGTCACCGTCGCCAGTGATTTGCTTGCCCTGTGTCTGCTGACGCCGCCGGGTGAGTGGGGGGCGGACATCGTGGTCGGCAGTTCGCAGCGCTTCGGTGTGCCGATGGGTTACGGCGGCCCGCACGCGGCCTTCCTGTCCACGCGCGATGAGTTCAAGCGCCTCCTGCCGGGCCGCATCATCGGCCTCTCGCGTGATGTGGAAGGCAAGCCGGCACTGCGCATGGCGCTGCAGACCCGCGAGCAGCACATCCGTCGTGAGAAGGCCACGAGCAATGTGTGCACGGCGCAGGTGCTGCTGGCCGTCATGGCCGGCATGTACGCGGTGTATCACGGTCCCGACGGACTGACGCAGATTGCCACCCGGGTGCACGAACGCGCCGTGACGCTCGCGGCCGGCCTCGAGCGGCTCGGCTTCTCCATCACGCATGAGCACTATTTCGACACCGTGCGGGTGGAAGTCGGCGCGCATGGTCAGGAAGACATTCTTGCAGCGGCGGCCGCGCACCGCATGAACCTGCGCGTGCTCGAGCCGGGCACGCTCACGATCGCGCTCGACGAAACGACGAGCGAGCAGGACGTGCTCGACCTCTGGCAGGTGTTCAACGGCAATGCCCCGGCCGATTTCAGCTACGCCGACGTGGCCGCCGGTGTGGATGCGCGCTACGACGAGCGATTCCGTCGCGTGTCGCCCTTCCTCACGCACCCCACTTTCCATCGCTATCACAGCGAGACAGAGATGCTGCGCTATCTCTACTCGCTGCAGGCCAAGGATTTCTCGCTCGTGCATGGCATGATCCCGCTCGGATCGTGCACCATGAAGCTGAACGCCACGGCCGAAATGATTCCGGTGACCTGGCCTGAGTTTGGTCAGCTGCATCCCTTCGTGCCGCGCGCGCAGGCCGAGGGCTACGCCGACATGTTCCGCGAGCTCGAGCGCGACCTGGCCGAGGTGACGGGCTTTGCGGGCGTGTCGCTGCAGCCCAACGCCGGCTCACAGGGTGAGTACGCGGGTCTGCTGGTCATCCGCGCCTATCACGAAGCCCGCGGCGAGGCTCATCGCAATGTGTGTCTCATTCCGCAGTCAGCGCATGGCACCAATCCGGCGTCTGCCGTGATGGCGGGCTTCCAGGTGGTCGTGGTCAAGACGGACGCCGATGGCAACGTGGACATGGACGATCTGCGGGCCAAGGCCGAGCAGCACTCGGCCAATCTTGGCGCGCTGATGGTGACCTATCCCAGCACGCACGGCGTGTTCGAGGCGAGCATCAAGGACATCACGGCGCTCATCCACCAGCACGGTGGTCAGGTGTACATGGACGGCGCCAACATGAACGCGATGGTTGGCGTGTCGCGTCCCGGTGACCTCGGCGCGGATGTCTGCCACCTCAACCTGCACAAGACCTTCTGCATTCCGCACGGCGGTGGCGGTCCGGGCATGGGACCCATTGGTGTCGCGCCGCAGCTTGTGCCCTTCCTCCCCACGCACCCGGTGGTGGCTTCGCATGAGGTGGATACGGCCATCGGGCCCGTGTCTGCGGCGCCCTGGGGCAGCGCGAGCATTTTGCCCATCTCGTACGTGTACATCAAGATGATGGGCGGTGAAGGTCTGGCGTACGCCACCAAGGTGGCCATCCTCAACGCCAACTACATCGCGAAGCGACTCGAAGCACACTATCCGGTGTTGTATCGCGGGCAGAACGGGCTCGTAGCGCACGAGTGCATTCTCGATACGCGCGCGTTCAAGACGCAGGCGGGCATTGAAGCCGAAGATCTGGCCAAGCGGCTCATGGACTACGGCTTCCACGCGCCCACGCTGTCGTTCCCGGTGGCCGGTACGCTCATGGTCGAGCCCACGGAAAGCGAATCGAAGGTCGAGCTGGACCGATTCATCGAAGCGATGATCGGCATGCGCGAGGAAATCGCCGCCATCGAGCGGGGCGAGGCCGACCGCGAGGACAACGTACTGAAGAACGCCCCGCACACGGCCGCGCATTGCACAGCGGACGCGTGGACCCACCCGTACTCACGCCAGCAGGCGGCTTACCCCACGGCGTGGACGCGGGATCGCAAGTTCTGGCCGACCGTGCGTCGGGTGGAGAGCGCGTTCGGTGACCGCAATCTGGTGTGCGCGTGTCCGCCGGTTGAGGAGTACGCGTCGTAATCCAGGCACCTCAGAACAGAAGGTGTGAGGATCTGAGGATCTGAGGAAAAGAGGGCGGGCCCTGTCGCGTCCTGAATAATGTCTA
>NZ_DLHL01000010.1 GCF_002483225.1 Gemmatimonas sp. UBA7669
GCGGTTGCAGTCAAGGACTGCGGTGGCAGTAGCGACCCAGACCGCAGTCAACTTCGACCAATACTGCTGTACCGAAAGCCTAGTCCGCGTACCACCGCCGGCCGGTACACATTCCGCAGGTCCACAAAGACGCGGTCCGCCATCGCCGCGCCAAGCCGCTCGAAATCCAGCGCCCGGAACTCATTCCACTCCGTCAACAGCGCCACCGCACTCGCTCCCTCCGCGACCGCATACGGGTCGTCGCACCACGCCACACCCGGCAGCAGTCGCTCCGCCTCGTGCATGGCCTCGGGGTCGTACGCCCGCACCACCGCCCCCGCGTCCTGCAGCGCCGGAACAATCGACAGCGACGGCGCATCGCGCATGTCATCGGTATTGGGCTTGAACGCCACCCCCAGAATGCCGATGGTCTTGCCGCGTACATGGCCGCCGCAGGCCTGCATGATGCGTCCGGCCATCGCGCCTTTGCGGCGATCGTTGATCTGCACGACGGTTTCGACAAGACGCACCGGCGCGCCCACTTCCTGCGCCGTGCGCGTCAGAGCCAGCGTGTCCTTGGGAAAACACGACCCGCCGTAGCCCGGCCCCGCGTGCAGAAACTTGCGGCCAATACGTCCGTCGAGTCCCATGCCACGCGCCACGTCCTGCACATCAGCGCCAAGCTTCTCGCACAGGTCGGCCATCTCGTTGATGAACGTGATCTTGGTGGCGAGAAACGCATTGGCGGCATACTTGGTGAGCTCCGCCGTCTCGAGCCCCGTCATCACGATGGGTGTTTCGGTGAGATAGAGCGGACGATACAACTCACGCAGCACCGCCTGCGCGCGCTCACTCTCGCAGCCAATGACCACGCGGTCGGGCCGCATGAAGTCGCCAATGGCCGAGCCTTCACGCAGGAATTCGGGGTTGGACGCCACGTCGAACTGTGCCGTCGAATTGGTCTCGCGCAACACCTCGCGCACGATATCGGCTACGCGTCGGCCCGTGCCCACGGACACGGTGCTCTTGGTGACGATGACGGTGTAACGGGTGAGCGCGCGTGCCACCTGTGCGGCGGCGTCCTCAATGTAGCGCAGGTCGGCGTGTCCGTCGCCGCGTCGGCTTGGTGTGCCCACCGCCAGAAATACCACATCCGACTCGGCCACGGCATCTGCGAGCTCGGTATGGAAATGCAGCAGGCCGCGTGACTGTCCACGTGCGACCAGGTCATCGAGACCCGGTTCGTAAATGGGCATGCGGCCCGCGCGCAATGCGTCGATTTTGCTCTGGTCCTTGTCGATGCAAGTGACCGTGGTGCCGAACTCGGCGAAGCAGGCGCCGGAGACGAGGCCCACATAGCCGGTGCCGATCATGGAGATCTTCATGGCACCAGCTTCGCGCGGGCAGGTCTGGGCTAAGTCATGACCCTGCTACAATTGCGCAACGTCAGAGATGAGGCGTGGGAGATGAGACCTTGTAAGGTCGAACGGCGTAAGGTGGGACCGCGCGAAGGAACTGGTCAGAGATGAGACGCCGAAGATGGGATGTTTGACGCGAGAGATGGGAGACTATCGCCTGGCCTGCCAGCGTCTCGGGTGGCGCTTCTCGTGGATGACGGCAATAACCGAAATTCCGGCAGGTAGGACCACGAAGTACGCGACATACGGGAAGCGGGGAAGTGGCGCCTTTCGCACATCATCAAGTGCCACCGCAAATGTCTCTGGCGACCGCTCAATTGCAGCGAGTACGACGCGGACGGTTCGGAGAAACTCGAACCCCAGACCAATTCGTCGCTTCTGGTACCAGACGAAGGCTTCGTGGAGATCGTCCTTGGCCTCAGCACGAAGGAACAGGGCGGCGCTCACGCGCCGCCGGATTCGATCTCGTCGAGTGCCTCGCGCCACGGCTGACCGAGATTACCGTCAGCCGCCAAAGCAGACCGGCGCCGGCGCAGCTCGGATGCGTTCTCCTCAGAGAGCGACATCCCCGAAGGCTCAAGGCTGTCCCACAGCTGCTCGGCCAGCTCGATGCGCTCTTCAGGCGTGAGGTGACTGAAGTCGAAAATGGGCACGCTCATATCGCGAAAGTTGAGAGGCCGAGGTAGGAATGCAAGCGGGCCAACTGAAGGTGGTGTAGCCAGCCCGTTACCGCATCAACGCGTTCACGATCAGGCTCTCGAGAATCCCCAGCCCGAAGTACGCCACCAACACCGAAATGTCGATCATCCCGATGGTCGGGATCACGCTGCGCAGCGGAGCCAGGAACCACTCCGTGAGCTGATAGGACCAGCGCCACCACTTGCTGTATGGGCCGCCGCCCACCCAGCTGGAAATCACGCGCGCGAACAGCGCGATGCGCAGAATGCTGAACGTCCAGCGAATGAGCACCGCCACCAATGAGCTGCCCGACTGGCTGGCCATGAACAGCATGATGAGTTCATTGCGCAGGAACTGGATGGTGCTGATGAGCAGCAGGCCGCCCAGAATGACCACCGCCAGGGCCCAGAGCGGCGCCGAGGTCGGTGTGCCGCCCGCGCGCAGCAGGCGGCGCTCCATGGGGGCCACCAGCCAGGGGTCCACGCGCTCCCGAATGAACCGCGCCGCGCCAGAGAACGGCGATATGCGCCGCGTGCGCACCGCCCACGACCCCGCGGCGCCAACCGCCGCCACCGCGCCAAACACAAACACCGTGGGGCGCAGGAAGAAGAGGAGCGTATCCAACGCCCCGACGATGACCTCAATCATGCGTTCAATCTACCCCACGCACCTGCCCAATGCTCCGACCCAAACTCCGACCCCGACCCCAACCCCGACCCCGACCCAAACCGCAGTTCGCCGTCAGGGCTGCTGCACCAATGGCTTCCGGCGCAAAGGCTTCCGTCCGCCCGGCTGTCGCAGTTTGCCGTTGACCCATCCTCCGATCATCACATATCCCACACTCACGCCCATCTCCCATATCCCAACTCTCCCCGTCCAATCCAACCAGGCCAGCAACCAATAGCATCCCAGCACCACGAGCGCGTCAAACACCGAAACCCGCCCCCTCCACCACCCCACCGGAAACAACAACACCCCGAGCCACGCCATCTCCACCATCCATGCCCAACGCGACTGCACCGTCACCAGCGACTGCAGCATCGCCCAACCCACGGTCGGCAACAGCTCCACCCGTGCCACATCCCCCGACCCCGACACAGACCCCGACCGCAGTTCCAGCGTGTGCCGCGACGCCATCCCCGACAACACCAGTTCGCGCGGATCGTCCAGGCTCCGCCCGGCAAACGCCCCATCCAACACGACCGAAGGGAACGTCAGTCCCCAGCTCCACGCCCGCCGCGTCACCCCGAGTTCCGCCGCATCCTTGTTCACCCGCAGCTGCATCACCGGCGCCGTATCACCCGGCAGATGCAGAAACACCAGCGGTACCGCATACGGCTCCGCCTCGCGTCCGCGCACGAAGTTCTGCACGCGCACCGTGTCCGGCTCTGCGTCCAGCTGCACAATGAATGGCCCGCTCCACCCGCGCGTGAACTGTACCCGTCCGTTCACCAGCACCGAGTCATTGCTGCCACCGTACCACGCCTGACCCGGCACATGCGGATACGGACTCGCCTCCGCCGAAACCGAGCCATGGGCAACAGCAGGACTTCGCGGCGCCATGGCCAGCGCTGTCAGCACAAACACCCCAAGTGCGCCGCCGAGCCACGATGCATGCAGCACCCGCGCGCCCATCTCGCTCGGCCGCACAAGCCACGGCCCGCATACCACGAGTGTCGCACCAAACAACGCACCCAGACCGTTGGTAATCACATCGGCCAGCGCCGCCGATCGTGATGGCGGCACGCCAATGGACTGCAGCCACTCAATGCCGAGGGAGAACACCAGCCCCAGCCCCAGCGCCATCCCTATGCGCAGTCCACCGCGCAGTCGCGACAACACCCACGCCGCCGCCAAACCAAACGGCACGAACAACAGCACATTGCTCACCGCGTCCGTCAACCACAGTCCTCCGCACCTCAGGCACCACTGCGGCGGAATCTGCGACGACACAATGGGATTGAACGGCAACAGCGTGGCCGTGATGATCACGACCACGCTGCATAGCAACGCCCCGAGTCTGAGGAAACTCACGACTCAGAACTTCAACTCAAAGCTCAAAGCTGACCGATCCAGCGGCACACACTACCGCAGTACCGCTTTCGCAATCGTCTGCAACTGCATATTGCTCGTCCCCTCATAAATCGTCCCGATCTTCGCATCACGGTAGTACTTCTCGACCGGGTACTCCCGCGTGTAGCCGTAGCCACCAAAGAGTTCCACGCAAAGCGACGTGACCCGCTCGCACATCTGCGACGCGTACAGCTTGGCCATCGCGCCCTCGCGCGCAATGTCCTGTCCCGCGTCTTTCAGGCGCGCCGCGTTGTACACCATCAGCCGCGCCGCCTCGAGCTCCGTCGCCGCCTGCGCCACCTGGAACTGGATCCCCTGGAACTCCGCCAGCGCCTTGCCGAACTGCTTGCGTTCCTTGAGGTAGCCCACCGCCGCGTTGAGCGCGCCCTGCGCCACACCCAGCATCTGCGCGCCAATGCCAATGCGGCCCTCGTTCAGCGTCTCGATGGCAATCTTGTATCCTGTGCCCACGTCGCCCAGCACGTTGGCGTCGGGCACGAACACATTCTCGAAGTGCAGGCTGGTGGTGCTCGAGGCACGAATGCCCAGCTTGTCTTCCTTCTTGCCCACCGTAAAGCCCTCCATGCCGAGCTCCACGATGAACGCCGTGATGCCCTTGTAGCCCATGTCGGGTCGCGTGTTGGCAAACACCACGAACACGCTGGCTTCGCCACCGTTGGTAATCCATGCCTTGCTGCCGTTGAGCACCCAGCCGCCTTCGGCGCGCGCCGCGCGTGTGGCCAGACCAAACGCATCCGAGCCCGAGCCCGGCTCCGACAGCGCGTAGGCGCCAATCGTGTCGGCCGTCATGCGCGGCAGAATGCGCGCGCGCTGCTCGTCGTTGCCGTAGCGGTGCAGGGGATAGTTGACCAGCGTGTTCTGCACGTCCACCTGGATGGCCGCGCTCGCGTCCACCTTGCTCAGCTCTTCCACGGCCAGCGTGACCATCATGAGCGAGCCGCCGGCGCCGCCGTACTGCTCGGGCAACTCGATGCCCATCAGGCCCAGCTCGAAAAACTTGGCCGTGAGCGACGCGTCCACCTTGCCGGCTTCCTCCATCGCCCGCACACGCGGGCGCACTTCCGACTCGGCCAGTTCGGCCACAGCAGCGCGGAACAGCTCCTCTTCTTCAGAGAGCAGGGTCAGGGGCGGACGGACGGATTCGGACACGGTATGCGACATGGTCTGAGGTGGAGGGAGATACCGGGGAGTATGACCACCCCGAACGATTTAAGGCCCGGCGCCGCCAAATCCTAGACGTGGCCGCGGTGGCACGCGGTGGAATGCGGGCCAAATGAACCAGGAATGAGCGCGGAATGGTCGAGTCCGGCACGGCGGTTGCTCCCTGTATCGCAACGTGAGAGCCCTTGCCAACCCCGTGACAACGCCCGTGCCAAACGCAACCGTTAGCAGCACAACCACTTACGAGACGTTTACGGCCACAGCGCGCCGCCCGTTGGGCTGGGCGCTCGTGGCATGCGCCTTGGGGGTGTTGCAGGCTTGCAGCGGTGGCGACGCACTGGCTCCGGAAGCTGTGGGTTCCCTGCCTCAGTCCACGCCGCAAACCAGCAACCTGGCCGCTCCGCAGATTCATGCGCTGTCCAGCGACACGGCCACTGTCGCCGGCTCCCATGCCATCCTCGGCAGCCACCTGCCCACCGCACTCGGCAGCCTGCGTGTGCAGGTGGATGGCGTGGATGCCCGCATTGTGGCCCAGTCATCCACGCGCCTCGAGTGGCAGCTGCCTGCTGACGCGTTTCCCTGCGCCGCCCCCCAAACCCGCCGCCTCAGCGTCTCTGGTCAGGGCATTCAATTCGAGGCCAAGGTGCTGGTCCACACCGCCCGCCGCCTCAGCCTCGACCCCAACAGCCCCGCTGTTGAACTCAAAGCGGCCGACGCCACCTGCATCGAGCTGGCAGCCCCCGCCGACCGCGCCTACGCCAAATACCTGATCGCCGTGGTGAACCCAAACCCGGCCCACACAAACTCAACACCCACCACTTCCCACTCAAAGCTCACAGCTGCAGTCAACGAACCCAGCAGCCACCCCTCCCTCATCGTCCCCCCGGCTCCCGCCCCCTCGGCTTCTGGCGTAAAGGCTTCCGTCGCCTCGGCTCTCGCAGTTTCAAACATCGGAGCCATCCACGGCACCGTCCCCATCTCAATTCCCGTCTCCGGCTGCTCGTCCTCTCCGGTCTCACAGACCCGGACCGCTTTCATCGGGACGAGCATAAGAATTCTCGAAGACCTCACCTCGCCCCACGCACAAAAGATGGACAAGGAGCTCGAGGCCATCGGCCGCGAGTTCGACCAGACCATCCTCCCCCTCATTCAGCAGCACTTCGGCAACCCGCTCGCTCTCGATCATGCCACCAACCGCGACCGCCGCATCACCCTGGTCCTGACGAAAACCGTCAACGACTCGCTGCCCGGCACCGCGGCCTTCGTCAGCGCCTGCAACTTCCATCCGCGTCGCACTTTCGCCGCCAGCAACGAAGACGAAGTCATCTTCGCCCGTGTGCCTGCCGCCACCGAGCGTCCCAGCGACTGGCGCCGCGCCATGCGTGCCACGCTGGTGCACGAGACCAAGCATCTCGCCAGCTATGCCGAGCGCATCGCGCGTGGCGCCGGCTTCGAGGAGCCCTGGCTCGAGGAGGCCACGGCACGTGTGGCCGAAGAACTCTATGCCCGCACCTTCATTGCCACCGGCGGCAACACCACGCTTGGCTATGAAGAATCCGTGGGCTGTGAGCTGCGTCACTGTGACGAGCGGCCGCTGGTCATGTTCAAGCACTTCTCGGCCTTGCACGACTGGCTGCGCAACGTGGACCGCGTGAGCGCGCTGGGTGCCACGCAGCTCACGGCCATGCACTACGCCAGCGGCTGGAGTTTTGTGCGCTGGGCCCTCGACCACTCAGCCAACGAGCGCGCCACGTTGCGTGCACTGGCCACGGGCACACACGGAAGCGGTCTCGAGGGACTGGCCGCGCTCACCGGGATGAAGTCGGCCGACATGGTCACCCAATGGATGAGCGACCTCGCCGCCAATGTCGAAGGGGCCGAGGCAGTTGGACGCAGCACGTGGAATGTGGCCGCGGTGTTGCGCGGCATGGCGCAGGAACTGCCCGGTGCCTACGACGCCAACCCGCTGCGTGCCACGCGTGTCATGTTGGGTGAAGATGTGACTCTAACGGATGACGTGCTGCCGCTCTCCACGCGTTACATTGCGCTCAATGGTACGCATCGTGAGACCCAACGCCTGTCCCTTGCGCAACCCGCTGCTGTGTCGGGCGGCGGGCTGCGCATTGTGCTGCGGCGTCTCCACTGAGCTCACGGCCACGCGCCGTTTGCGCGAGGTCGGCTGATGGCCTGGCTTCGCGGCGCGCGCCATACCCTGTGGTTGTTGCGCACCCTCCCGCCCGGTGCCTCGGAGTGGATGCTGCGCCGCCGCTTCGAGCGGAAATCTGCGCGGGCCCGGCGACTGGCCAGGGCATTGGCTGAGCGCGAGGGCCGTCTGATTTTTGTGTGTCATGGCAACATCATGCGCAGCGCCTTCGCTGCCGCCGTGGCCCGTCAGACCGTGCCGCAGCACGCGCGGGACGTGCAATCCTGTGGCACCCACGCCAACAGCGGCGGGCTGGCCGAGCGCACCGCGCTGGTCGTGGCCGAGGAAATGGGGGTGAGCCTCGAGGAGCATCGTTCGAGCAACTTCACCGATCTCCAGCTGTCGGCTGACGATCTGGTGGTGTGCATGGACCGCGGCAACGAGGCTCGCGTCATCCACTACCTCGGCCAGGGCCGGCGGGTGTTTCTGGTGGGCGACATTGACGCGCTGGCGCGGGCAGAGCACACGCAGCCAGTGGCGGCCGGCATGCAGGCCGGTTCCCAAGGTGAAACGGCGCCGGTCGGCCGCCTGGGCACCGCAAAAGGCGTCTGGGAACGGGAAGTGCCCGACCCGTTTGGCAAGGGCGCTGAGGTGACGCGGGAGGCTTTCGCGCGCCTGTCCCAGAGAGCGGCGTGGTGGGCACGCCGCTACTTCGATCAGGGTCAAGCTCAACAGTAAAAACTTGAATGCAGACGGGGGATGCACAGGTTCTGGGCGGGCGTGTCATGCCGTATGGACGGGGTGTCACAGCGTGATACAGTGGGTGTGATTGGAGTCACGGCAACGCGTTGCGGGCTCGACTGGGGGTCGTCACCATGACGAGTCCTCAGTTCCTCAGCAGTGCCGCGTCCGCAGAACCGTCTCGAAGCCGATTCAGGGAAGCGACAAAGGCAAACCCGTTGAAAAACGGGGACGCAAAGCTCCAGGGCTACCGCTCCGCACGAAGGTGTGTGGGCTACGCCGGCTGAGCTACCGAACGCATACGGTCCCGTGGAGGCCCAAGTGCACCCCCTGTCAACCCGGTGGCCAAAGAGTGCCGCCGTCCTCGCTGTCCTCGCCCTGGGCGCCTGCGCGCCCGACCAGACCGTTTCCTCCACGCCCGAAGTCCAGGATTTCGCCAGCGCGGCCCGCAACACAGTCGACTATTCCTCCCTCTCGCTGTCCGGCGAAGTGAGCCTCAAGGTGGGCACGAGCACCAAGCTCAGCGTGCGCACCTCCTCGCGCAGCCGGGGTAGCATCAAGTGGCAGAGCTCCAACCCCGGCGCGGCCACGGTGAACAGCCAGGGCAACGTGACGGGCCAGTCTGTGGGCTCGGCCTACGTGACCGCCAGCGGCTTTGCCGTGAACGAGACCTACCTGGTCAGCGTGACCCCGGCGTACACCCTGACCAGCTTTACCGTGTCGCCCAGCACGGGCACGGCCCTTGCTCCCGGGCAGACGCGGCAGTTCTCTACGCAGCAGCTCTGGTCGGATGGCCAGACCCGGAATTTTGGCGTGACCTACACGGCCACGGGAGGCAGTATCAGCAGCAGCGGTTTGTTCACGGCGGGCAGTGTGGCCGGAAGCTTCATGGTCATTGCCAACTGCCTGTGCGGCGCACTGGACACGGCCTTTGTTACCGTGGAGCTGCCGGCGCAGCTCACCAAGATCACCGTGAGCCCCAAGATCGTGAGCCTGAACGCGGGTGCCACCCAGCAGTTCGGCGCCACGGCCAACTGGAGCACGGGGGCGACCACACTGCCGCCCATTACCTGGAGCGCGACGGGTGGGTCGATATCGACCGGCGGCCTCTACACGGCGCCGACCACGGCGGGTACGTATCGCGTGATCGTGGCGCACTCGGGTGGGACGTTGCGGGACACGGCGACGGTGACGGTGACGTCCACAACAACCGCACCGCCACCTCCGACGGTCGGTTGGTCCATCGAACGAAACTTCAATTCGGGTGCAGTTGGTTCGTACGCTGGAACGGGTGCGTCGGGTTTTGACGACGCGGCGGGTCGTTCAATCATCAGTTCGGACAAGAGCGTTGATGGAGGATTGTCCGCTCGCTTGAGTATTGACTCGGCGGATACCGGGTTCGGTTCGTGGGGGGGAGTGATCAACTTTCCGACGACCCTGACGCAGGGTGCAGACCTCTGGCTTCAGCTCTACATCTTCGTACCATCAGACTTCGTCGTTAAGACACCCGGGAACGGCAGCCTAAAGTTCATTCGAGTTCGTACCAAGACCTCATCGGGCTCAAACGCCGGTTACAATGACATCCAGATCCAGGATGACGGCGAGTGGGAAAGCTCGTTCAGAATGATCAAAGAACGTCAAGACTGGTGGTTCAAGTTCGGTGCGCCAGGAACTTTCAAGAAAGGGCAGTGGCAGAGGATCTCGGTCAACTTGAAGATGTCTTCTGCAACCGGTTCACAAGGGGCGCGCGTAAGGGTCTGGCAGGATGGCATGCTGTTAATCGATGAGAATCGCATGCAGACCCTTAGTTCGACCACCGACTTCGCTGATGCTCTCTATCTCTTCACCTATTGGAACGGCGGAGCACCAAAGAGTCAAAGCCTCTGGGTTGATCAGATTCGTATTTCTAATTCCAAACCTGCGTGGTCACAGGACCTCGAGCGCGTTGATCAGTAGGTCAGTATCCACGCAGTTGAAGAGAAGTAGAATGAGTTGTCGGGACGCATGCAAATTGCATGCGTCCCGGTAATCCCCCCTGAAAAGAGCGGTCGCCAAAAGTGGACTTTTCTCGTACACTGATCCGAGGAGGTTCCCATGAAGACATCGCGGTTTACCGATAGCCAGATCATCGCG
>NZ_DLHL01000011.1:300000-460252 GCF_002483225.1 Gemmatimonas sp. UBA7669
CTGGGAGACGTTCAAGCAAAGCGGTGGCCTCGCGCGCTATGCCGCCAAGCGCAATGACGCCACCATCGAAGGTGTGAGCCGCATGTCGGCCTACCTGCACTATGGCATGGTGTCGCCGCTTCGTCTGGCGCGTGAGTGCACCACGCTTGTTGGCGACGGGCCCGCCAAGTATCTGGATGAACTGCTGGTGTGGCGTGAGCTGGCCTACGCCTTCTGCTACTGGCATCCCTCACCCACCACCATTGAGGCCGTGCCGGTATGGGCGCGCGAGACACTGGCCAAACACGAGCGCGACTCGCGCACGGTGCTCTCATGGGAAGCACTCGCGCGCGCGCAGTCCGGCGATGCGCTCTGGGATGCCACCCAGACTTCACTGCTGCGGCACGGCGAGTTGCACAACAACGTGCGCATGACCTGGGGCAAGGCCATCCCACTCTGGTCGGACAACGCCGAGCAGGCGCTCGATCGCCTGGTCGATCTCAATCACCGCTATGCGCTCGATGGCCGTGATCCGGCATCGTACGGAGGCCTGCTCTGGTGCCTGGGCCAGTTCGACAGACCGTTCACTCCGCCGGTGCGCATCCTGGGCACGGTGCGTCCGCGCCCGACGTCGGAGCACCTCAAGCGCCTTGATCTGGCGCGCTATCAGCGGCATGTAACCCGGCCGCGCAGCGAGCGTGTGCCTCGAGTGCTGGTCGTTGGCGCGGGACTCGCCGGATTGGCCTGCGCGCGCACGCTGCACGATCATGGCCTGCCCGTTACGCTCCTCGACAAGAGTCGTGGCGTGGGTGGTCGCACCAGCACACGCCGTGAGGGGCAGTGGAAGTTCGATCATGGCGCACCCGGCATCGCCTGGCAGGATGCGCGACTGGCCCGCCATGCTGAGTCCTGGGAGCACGACGCGGTGTTGTCGCGACTGGGTACGCACTGGGTTGGACGCGACGGCATGAGCGGACTCGCACGGCATCTGGCGCGTGGTTTGACCGTACACACCGGCGTGCAGGCCGCGTCGATCGAGCGGTCTCGCATGCAGTGGATTGTTCGCGATACCACGGGTGTGGCCCATGAAGCTGACGTGCTGGTGCTGGCCGTTCCGGCGCCGCAGGCCAGAACGCTGCTGAATACTGTGGCGTCGTCCGGCGGTGGCGTTGAGCAACTGCAGCAGGCCCTGCATGACGTGGAGATGAGTCCCTGCTGGAGCAGCATGATCGTCTTTGACGGCCCGCCGCCTGTGCGTATCACCGACGCGCTGCACAACGGGGCGTTGCCTGAGGAGAAGCATGCCATGCTCAGCCGCGGATGGCGTCAGAACGTCCGACCGGGCCGCTCATCCGATGAGGCCTGGGTGGTGCAGGCGTCGGCAACGTGGAGCCGCGAGCATTTGGAAGCCGACGCGTCCACGGTGGCGTCGCAGATGAGCGAGGCACTCCGGGATCGGCTGCAGATTGCGGGCAACGTGGTGCACGCGGTGGCCCATCGATGGCGCTATGCGCGCGTCGAGCGTGGCATCACGGCGAGTTGCCTCTTCTCGTCGGAGGACGCCCTTGGCGTGGGGGGCGACTTTGCGTGGGGTCCGATGAACACGGCACGCGACGCCGAGGCCGCGTGGCTGAGTGGTGTGGCCATGGCGGGACGGGTGCTGAGTCGATAGACGCGCGTGTGTTGGTGCGGCGCCTTACACCGGTTCAACACGGACGCCGTGGCGTGCCAGTACGTCGAGGCCGATGTCCTGGGGACGTGAACGGAATTGCTGCGTCTCAACGTCCACGCGTTCGAATCGGTCCAGCCTGAAGGTGCGCGGCTCCTGTCGCAGGTGGTCATGAGCCAGCACATACCACACCGGCCAGCAGATGAGCAGCGCGTGCGGTTCCAGCCGTCGTCTGGTGGTGGTGCCGTCGTCTCGCGTGTAGGTGGCCGTCACGACTCGCTCGTCGACAAAGGCGGCCTGCAGGCTGCGCATCGCGGGCCCATCGGGCGTGATGTACGAGGCGCGTACCGACGGCGAGGCCGGACTGCCCAGCAGGATACGCTCGCGGAGCGGAGCAAGTCTTCGGCGCTCGCTCGCCGGAAACACGTCCGCCAGCTTGCGCCTTGCCCGTGCCGTCTCGTGGCCGAACATCGGGAGACCGAGACGCTCGGCCACGGCCAGCGCCAGCAGGGCGCATAGCGCCTCTTCGCGCCGCAGCTGCACCATGCCCAGACCCCAGTTGCCGCGCAGACGCAGGCCGCCTCCGCGCCCGCGCGACGACTCGACGGGATAGCCGCGATCGCGGAGGCGGTCCAGATCGCGAAAGATACTGCGCGGGCTTACACCGAACTCCTCGGCCAGCATCTCGGCGGTGATGCCAGGTCGATCCCGCAGTTCGCGGGCGATCTACTCACAGCGGTCGCCGCGGCTCTGTGTGCGAATCGTGGGCATGAATCAAATATGACATACTTCGGCATATTTGGTGGCATTCTGCGGATTCATCGACTGTAGTTCATCCCGCGTACCGGAGGATTCCGCCATGACTGCCGCATCCCCTGTCCCGATGTCTTCGCTGCCCGCTGCCTTTCTTGACGCCAACGTGGTGGTGGAGTGGGCTCCGTTCCGCCTTGCGGATGGCGTGAGCGAAGCCGAACTGCTTTCCGCCTCCGATCGCTTGCACGAGGAGGTGCTGCGCCATCATCCCGGCTTCGTGCACCGCGAGCTCGTTCGGCTCGAAGGCGGTCAATGGGCCGACCTCGTGTTCTGGCGCAATCAGGAAACGGTGCAGGCCATCATGGCCCAGGCGCCACGTGATCCGGTGTTTGGCGCCTACTTCCGCTGCATGAAGGACGGCAGCATGGCGCTGGCGCAGCGCGTGCGGCTGTATTGAACGGAGCGGGCCGCCGTCGCCTCAGCGTGGCGGCGGCCACACCACTGGCACCTTGAACTGTTCCTGCATGCGTCGCACGTAGTCGGTCATGGGCGGTAGCCCCACGGCGGCGCGTCGTGCGTCGAGGCCTGTCGTGTCGCCGATGGGTTCGGGCACCAACTTCCCGTCCAGCAGCGTGAACTGCGTCGCGTAGCGCTGCGGGGCACCACGTTTGACCATCACCCGGTCAGCCAGCATCGCCACATCATCCGGCGGCAGTGCGCCAGTTGAGGCCAGGCGTTCGAGCTCCGGCAACATGCCCGCTTGCCATGCGGTGTCGGGACTGTGCTGCAGGATGAGCCAGGCCGCTTGTGCCGCGGAATCCGAACCTGCAACGGTCGGTGGCCATCCGAGCCGGGCGACCTGGTCCTTCAGCCAACGACTGCGGACACTGTCTGCACGCAACGAGGCGAACAGGACTGCGGTATCCTGCGCTTCCACCGCCTTCACCAACGCGTCACGCCCACGCTGGTCCTCCTCGCCGAAGCGCAACAGCGAATCGGTCACGGCGATCGGCCACGGACTGGAAGAACCGGACACCGTGCGCGTTGTATCCGCCACCGGTGCTCGGCGATCCGCATCAGCGATGCACGCGCTGCCGCAGAATGCAACGGACACAACCAACAGCCTGACCTGCGTTCGGGGCATGGAATGTTGAAAGGACGGTGACACACGATCGGTTGCCATAGTATGGCATCCCACGCACGTTCTCACCACGGCTCTTCTCACGGAGGAATCGCTTGCACCACGCCTCGGCGCTCCTTGTGGCGTTGACCATGCTGCTTACGTCCATGCCGGCACGGCCCCTCGCAGCGCAACTCGCCGAGCTGCAGCCCGGCACGCGGGTCCGGGTGCGCGGAAGCGATGTCGCGGGTGGCCTGCAGGGGGTTGTGCGGTCGCGCAGCGGCGACTCGCTGACCGTATCGCGTCCGAACGGCCCGCCCATTCCGCTCGCCCTCAGTGCCTTGTCGCGCGTGGAGGTTTCGCGTGGCAAGAGCCGCGGTCGCGACGGCCTGCAGTTGGGCATCGCCTGGTAGCCCCAGCGCGTGCGTCGGGGCCATACTGAAGGCATGGCATTCTTTCCCAACGGCTGGCAGCACTATCTCATCGGCGGCCTGCTCATCGGCAGCGGTGTTTCGCTGCTCTTCGCGATCACCGGTCTCATCGGTGGCATGAGCAGCGTCTACTCGTCCACATGGTCGTGGATTCTGCGCACGCCGTTCTTCCAGCAGCCGCGCCTCGTGAACAGTAGGCAGTGGCGGCTGGCGTACGCGGGTGGCCTGATACTTGGTGCGGCGCTGTGGTGGTTCCTGCTGGGCGGCGGCGCCCGTGTCGCTGTCGAACTCTCGCCACTGCGGCTGCTGATTGGCGGTGTCCTGGTGGGCTACGGCGCCCGCCTCTCGCGCGGTTGCACCTCGGGGCATGGCATCTGTGGACTGGCCTCACTCAACCGACCGTCACTGCTGGCCGTGTGCACATTCATGCTCACGGCCATCGTGACCGCGAACCTGCTTTCACGCGTGGCTTCGGCATGAGCACCACGTCGTTCACGACCGGACAGGCCACCAGCACCTCGCGCGTTCCCGTACGCGCGCGTGGCCAGTTGCTTGCCGCCACGGTGGCGGGAGTGCTGTTCGGGTTTGGCCTGTCACTCTCCACCATGATTCAGCCGCGTGTGGTGCTCGACTTTCTCACGCTGCAGGACTTTGGCCTGATGCTGGTGCTTGGCGGCGCCGTGCTGGTCACCTTCGTGGCCTATCGCATGCTGCCGCGCCTGCGCACGACACCACTGCTCGGTGGTGTGTTCGGACAGCACGAGTCCATCATGGATCGGCAGACCATCATCGGCGCCGCCATCTTCGGCATCGGTTGGGGCATCTGCGGCGTATGTCCCGGCCCCGCCATTGCGGGACTCGGCGCCGGCAGCTGGGAACTGCTGTACGCGATCGCGGGCATCGCACTCGGCGCGCTGGTGCAGGGCCTCACGTCAAAGTAGGCTTCGCAACTGCGTGCCGTGATGAGGTGCCCTTTGGTCAGCGGTGCAGACCCACTGCCTGCCGAATGAACGCCGCGACCGGCGGCCAGAACCGTGTGCCCGGGGCAATCACACCGAAGTGTCCGCCCTCCGGTGCATCGAGCAGCGTGACCCGGTCACCCGCACGTTGCGCCGCCGACTGGTAGGCCTTGGCTTCGTCGGCGGTGAGCACCGTCGCACTTACGAGATACTGCGCCGCACCAAACGGCAGACGTGCGAGCGGTGAGCCCTCCGCGTAGCGTGCAGAGACTTCGCTCGGCGTTCCTCCCATGAACGGCGCGATCACCGGCCTGCCGCAGATCTCTGCATCACGACCAACCAGACCGGCCAGATCACCCGGCCCATCAATGGCCACGGCCGCATGCACGCGTAGGGGATTGTCGCCCCGTACCACACTGCTGGCCGGCAGCGTATGACGTGCCGCAGCCCAGAGTGCGAGATGAGCACCGGCCGAGTGTCCGATGACCACCACGTGGCTGGTGTCGATCGGATAGCGCGTGGCCAGCGTGCGCGCATGATCCACCGCCGACGCGATGTCGCGATAACTGTTGGGCCAGCCACCACCCGGATCACCAGCCTGCCGATACTCCACGTTCCATGTGGCCATGCCGTCATCGACCAGCGCGCTGGCCACGGCCGCAGTATTGCGTCGGGTCGCAAAGCCGCGCGTCCAGCACCCACCGTGAATGACCACGACCAGCGGGAACGGCCCCTGGCCTTTGGGTAGACGCAGTTCACCCACCTGGAGAGAATCCGTGCCATACGACACCACCGCGTCGGGTGTGCGACTTGGCAGCGTATCAACATCACGTGGACGGAGTCGCTGGGCCTTGGCCGTTGATGCGCCGATGAGGAGGCTTGCGAGGGATGCAAAGACAACGGTGGGTAACGCGTATCGCATCGGTCAGTTCACTGTGGCAGGAGACGGCGTCAATCATCGCTGCCGCCGCGCGGCTGCGCCAGTGACATGCGTGTTGCTTGCCAGGGCGCGGACATCGGGGACATAGTAGGGTGACAACGCGCGTCCGCACGGGCGCTGTCCCCCACACAACGGAGGCATTCGCATGCACACCCAGTGGCGTGTGGCTTTGTGCGCCGTATTCACCACCGTCGCGGCGGCGTTCGTCGGCGTGGTGACGCCCAACGCGCTGCTCGCGCAATCCCGTGCGGCGCCCGCCTGCAGTGGCAAGGTGTATGGTCAGGGGCGGCGCGCCATTTGCCTGCCCCAGGGCGCGGCATCTTTCGCCGACTCCGTGGTGTCCTTCGCGCCGGGAGCCCGACCCTCAGAAGGGGATTGGGCGCAGCCCCGTTTCGCGCTCGGTGAACCGGATTACACGCGCACCACAGCGCCCGGCTTTCTCTCGCTGGGCTGCGATGGCGTGCTGGTGCTGCGTTTCGACGACAACGCCCTCGTCGACGTGGACGGTCCCGATCTGTACGTCTTTGAAGTGGGACCTGCCGTCGAAGCCACGGAACTGGCGGTCTCGGTAGACGGGCGAACGTGGCTCGAGGTGGGGCGCGTCGAAGGCGCACGCGCAGAGCTGGAACTCAGCGGTGTCATTGACCCCGATGAAGCGTATCGCTATGTGCGGCTCACCAACCGAAGCCGAACCTGCGGCGGCCGGCACTCGGGCGCTGACATCGACGCCGTGGCAGCGGTAGGTTCGGCGCTGCGCCTCGCACTCGATGCGGCCGTGTTGTTCGATGTCGCTTCCAGTACGCTCAAGGCCGAAGCCAACGGTGCCATCGCCAACGCGGCGGCGATCATTCGGGAACGCCGGGCCACGCGCGTGCTGATCGAGGGCCACACGGACAGCGATGGCGACAATGCAGCCAACGACGCCCTGTCGCTGGCGCGTGCCTCCGCGGTGCGCGATGCGCTGGCCGCCGCCGGCGTCGAGCGCAGTGTGCTGCGCGTTCGTGGACATGGTGAACGCCGGCCAGTGGCGCCCAACGACACGCCCGCCAACAAGGCACGCAATCGGCGCGTGGACCTGCTGATACGCTGAGATGGCGGCATCGCGCGCACGGATGCGCTAAGTTTCAGGGACGTTTTGCTGTTCCCACCTCTGCTCTCGACCCATGTCCACGAGCTTTCTGGCCCAGGTCAACGACGCGTTTGACCGCGCGGCCTCGCATACCCAACACGACCCCACGCTGCTGGCACAGATCCGCGCCTGCAACGCCGTCTATTTTGTCAGCTTCCCTATCCGCCGCGACAACGGCAGCATCGAAGTCATTCAGGGCTGGCGCGCCGAACACTCGCAGCACAAGTCGCCCACCAAGGGCGGCATTCGCTACGCGCCCAACGTCACCGACGACGAAGTCCAGGCGCTTGCCGCGCTCATGACGTACAAGTGCGCCATCGTGGATGTGCCCTTTGGTGGCGCCAAGGGTGGCGTCAAGATCGACCGTCGTCAGTACTCCGAGGCGGAACTCGAGCGCATCACGCGCCGCTACACCTTCGAGCTGGTCCGCAAGCGCTTCATCGGCCCCGGCATCGACGTGCCGGCGCCCGACTATGGCACCTCGTCCAAGGAGATGGCGTGGATTGCCGATACTTACGCCTCACTCGCCAATGGTGAGCTCGACGCCATTGCCTGCGTAACGGCCAAGCCGCTGGCACAGGGCGGTATTCGTGGCCGCACCGAAGCCACCGGCCGCGGGGTGTTCTACGGACTGCGTGAAGCCTGTGACGATGGCGAGGCCATGAAGAAGCTCGGCCTCAGCCGCGGTCTCGAGGGCAAGCGGGTCATCGTGCAGGGCCTCGGTAACGTGGGATATTGGGCCGCGCGCTTCCTGCACGAAGCTGGCGCCAAGGTGGTGGCGGTAGCCGAATACAACGGCGCCGTGGCCAATGAGCAGGGACTCGACATCGTGGCCCTCGATGCGTGGCGCAAGGAACACGGCAAGCTGCTGGGCTTCCCCGGCGCCACCGACATGGCCGATTCCATGGCGGCCCTCGAGCTGCCTTGTGACATCCTCGTGCCTGCGGCCCTCGAGCATCAGCTCACCGGCGAGAACGCGCCGCGTATTCAGGCCAAGATCATCGCCGAAGCCGCCAACGGCCCCACCACACCCGAGGCCGAGGCCGTGTTCGCCGAGCGCGGCGTGCTTGTACTGCCCGACGTATGGCTCAACGCCGGCGGCGTGATCGTGTCGTACTTCGAGTGGCTCAAGAACCTGTCGCACGTACGCTTCGGCCGCATGCAGAAGCGCCACGAGGAAGAAACGTTGCGCAAGTTGCTGCGCGCCATCGAGGGCAAGACCGGTACCACGTTTACCGAGGCGGAAGCGTTGGCGCTCACGGAGGGCGCAGACGAGCAGGATCTCGTGGCCTCTGGTCTGGCGGAGTCCATGATCGTGGCCTACCGCCAGCTCGTCGAGGTTCACCGGCGTATTGGCAAGCCGGAAGTCACGCTGCGAACCGCCGCCATGGTGAACGCCATCGACAAGGTGGCGCAGAGCTACGTGGATATGGGCATCTTCCCCTGATGTCGTCTCCCGGCCGCCGCGCATCTCGTGCGGCGGCCGGTGTGCAACACACTCACGTAAGCCGTGAGGCGGCGCGCCGCGGACTATGCCACACCTCCACGACGTGCTGCGCCGCGTCGTCCACCAGCGGGATCCACGGTCCGGCCAGATCGACGCCATCCACCGTGACGCATCCCTCTTCGCGCGCACTGATCCCGTCGTGGTGCACGGTGATCAGCCAGGTGCTGCGCCCCACGCGATAGGTCAGCGTGTAGGTGCTCCAGGTCGGCGGTGCGAGGGGCCGAATGCGCAGAAGGTCGCCATGCCGATCAAAGCCAAGGATGCCCTCGAGGCCCACGCGATACATCCAGCTCGCGGAGCCTGTATACCAGGTCCATCCGCCGCGCCCTTCCTGGCCGGCAGCGGTGTACACATCGGCAGCCACCACGTAGGGTTCCACCTTGTACACCGCCACCTCTGCCGGTGTGCGCGCGTGCGACAGCGGATTGATCATCTGAAAGAGCTCGAAGGCCCGCTCGCCGCGTCCCTGTAGTGCGGTGGCCAGCACCGCCCACCACGCGGCATGCGTGTACTGGGCGCCGTTCTCTCGTACGCCCGGCAGATAGCCCTTGATGTATCCGGGGTCGTGTGTGGACACATCAAAGGGCGGGGTGAGCAGCAGAATCATGCGCTGCGCCTCGCGCACCAGATGCTCCTCCAGTGCCTCCATGGCCATGGCCTGACGCTCTGGCCTTCCCGCGCCCGATATCACGCTCCAGCTCTGCGCGATGGCATCGATGCGGCACTCCGCATTGCCACTTGAACCCAGTGGTGTACCATCGTCGAAGTACGCCCGTCGATACCAGGCTCCGTCCCACCCGTGCGTTTCCACGGCAACCCGATAGGCCTCGGCCTGCGCCCGGTATGTCGCGGCACGCTCGGCCGTGCTGCGCTCCGCGAAGGCCCGCAGCGTGGCGATGAGCAGCCACGCCAGCCATACGCTTTCCCCGCGCCCCTCCACGCCCACGCGGTTCATGCCGTCGTTCCAGTCTCCACCGCCCATGAGCGGCAGACCATGAACTCCGGTGGTACAGGCATGCTGCAAGGCCCGGTGACAGTGATCTGCCAGCGATCCCACGTCGTCACTCACTGACGGCAGATCGTAGATCTCGTGTTCGTCGGGTTGCAGGCGGCGCATGGTGAGATAGGGCACCTCGACCTCCAGCACACTCGCATCGCCGGTGGTCCGCACATAGTGGTCCACCACATAGGGCAGCCACACGAGGTCGTCCGAGAAGCGGGTGCGCACGCCGCGACCACTCTGCGGATGCCACCAGTGCTGCACGTCGCCTTCCACAAACTGACGCGCGGCACTGCGCAGAATGTGCGCACGCGCCAGTGCCGGCTCCGTGTACACCAGCGCCATGACGTCCTGCAACTGATCGCGGAAGCCGTAGGCACCACTGCTCTGGTAGAGCGCGGAGCGCGCCCACAGCCGACAACTCACGGTCTGATACAAACTCCACTGGTTCAGCATCACGTCGAAGCTGGGCTCCGGCGTCTGCACCACCAACGCCCCGAGGCGTTCCCGCCACTGCGTGACCGAGGTATCGAGCGCCGCCCGCGCCGGCTCCACGGCACGAAAGCGCGTCAGCAATGCGAGGGCCTCAGCCTCACTGGGCGCAGCGCCCAACAGCAGCATCACTTCCCGCGATTCGCCGGGTGCCAGCTCCAGCACGCAACGCAGAGCGGCGCAGGGATCGAGACCGGCGCCAGTCTGACCGGCCAGCGGCAAGCCATTGGCCAGGATACCCGGCGCCTCCACGGTACCATGACGGCCCAGAAACTCGCGCCGGCTGCCAGTATGCTCGATGACCGGTTCGCTGATGGCGTGAAACGCCGTCCACTTGGCAAACTCCGGATCGAAGGTGTTGCGTGCCAGCACCGCACCGCTGGCGCGATCAAAGGCCGTGTGCACCTGGTGCTGCGTCTGTTCACGCTGCACACCCAGCACCCACTCCACGTACGTGGTCAGCGTAAGGCGCCGCGGCCGATCGGTGATGTTGGTCACGAGCAGTCGGCCCACTTTCACGGCGGTGTCGTCGATCATGCCAAGCGTGTACTGCGTGGCCACACCGTCGCGTACATGATCGAAGGTGGTGCACCCGGTATCGTGCTGCACGTTGTAGGGCGCGGACGAGCGCATGGGGGCGGGGGTGGGGCTCCAGACCGCACCCGAGACCTCATCCCGCAGATACACCACTTCCCCCGGCGGATCGCTCACCGGGTCATTGTGCCAGGGTGTGAGCCGATAGAAGTAGCTGTTGCCGGCCCAGGTGCAGCCACCTCCACGCTCGGTGACCAGGAATCCGCCCTGCGGATTGGCCACCACGTTGGCCCACGGAGCCGGTGGCAGCGTATCCCCGTGCACCTGGATGGCAAAGGCGCCGGTCGATGTCAGGGCGCCGAATCCGTTGGGGAAGGATTGGTGTGGAAGGACCGACGCATCGGGCGGCGCGTTGCCGCGCGCCGGCGATGGACGGGGCGTGGGTGCGCGCACGCCAAGCGCGCGCGGAATCACCGTGACGGCAGTGGACGCCGATGTAGGCGGGGCCGCCGCCGCGAGGATGCGGCTGAGTGCGCGCCCATCGCACGACAACTGCAGGCGCGCGGTGGTGCGCAACATGAGTAGCGTGTCGGCGCTGAGCAGGTCTCGACGACGCACGAACACCCCGCCTGGACGCTCCAGCAACCCGGAGTCACTCACCGCATGTGCCGCGGCGGCGATGCGATCTGCGAGGTCCTGCAGATAACTGGGCGCCCGTTCATCGAGAATGACGAGATCGATCAGCAGGCCACGCCGATGCAGGAACCGATGGGCGGCCAGCAGTTCGCGCAGCGTGGGCAGTCCATCCGCGCTGTCGATAGTGGCCAGCAAAATGGCGCGGTCACCCGACACGCCCGCACTCCACAAGAGCGACTGCGAACCCCGATTGCGACGCAGGTCGGCCTGCGAGGCGCGCAGCACGGGATGCCCGAACAGCATCGCACTGCCGAGCTCCTGGAACACTGCGGCATCGGCGGGCGTGAGGCCCAGTTCGCGCAGCTCCACCTGACTCGAGATCCACGCCAGATCGAGCGCGCGCTGCGCTGCGTGCGGATCGCGATAGCGGTCGGCCAAGGCAAAGGCGCGCTCGCGGCTATCGCCCACCAGACTGGTGTAGGCCACCGAGGCCACCTGCCCGGGTTCGAGGCGCAGGCGCGTGCGCAGCGCAAAGATGGGATCAAGCACCGCGCCGGTCGTGCCGGAGAGGGGGCCGTCCACCTCGAGCGCGAGTGGATTCCGCGTGGAGCGGCCGCGCCCAAGGAATCGGGCGCGATCGGTTTCACAGCTGACGTCCCCCACACGCTCGCGGTCCGTTGCCACCACATGTACAAACCACCGTGGCGGCTCCAGCGCGGAGCGCGGGCGACGGGTGGCCGTGATGGCTCCGCACCACGCATGCCACGCGGTCTCCACGAACAGGTTGCCGAAGGCCGGGTGCGCGCGATCGGCGTCAGCCGAAGCCAGTACCACTTCGCCGTAACTCGTGAGTTCCACTTCGCGCGGACTGCGGCCGGTGTTGGTGAGCGTGATGCGCCGCACCTCAGCCGCGTCCTGCGGCACCACCGCAATCTCCGTCCGTGTGTCGATGGCCCCGTCTCGTCGCTCGAAGGTCACCCGATCGGTGGCAAACCACGCATGCCAGCGATCGGCGGGCGCACACACCGGCTGGTGTGCCGTGGACCACGTGCGATCGGTGGTCAGATCTTTCACATAACAGAACTGGCCACTGACATCCCGCGTCCCGTCTGCCTGCCAGCGGTTGACCGCGAGGCCGTCGTGATGACTGTATCCCGCACCGCTGGTCGTGAGCATGACGGTGTAGGGCTGATGTCCGAGAATGGCCAGATGAGGGGTGGCGGTATCGGGGGAGTCGAATTCGCGCACCACCGGACGGTCGAGGTCCGCCGCCGGCAGCCCGTCATCAGGCCGTGACGCCCGCGGCGTCTGCACTACCACTTCACGCGGCACGCGCTCGTGCAGCAGAAACTCCACCGAACGCATCAGCGGGTCGTCATGGAAACGTTGCTGCCACACCGAGTCCCGCAGCACGTTGGTGAACGCGACAAGGCTCATGCCGATATGGTGCGCCATGTAGTTGTGCACGACCGCGTGGCGTTGTCCGGCGGCTGGCCGCGTGTAGTCCACCGCGTCGCGAAACCCGTAGGGCCCGAGGGCTCCCAGCGTCTCCAGACGGGTCAGATTTTCCAGGGCCTCAGTGGGATCGAGCATCATGGCCAGCACCGACGCGTACGGCGCCACCACCAGATCGCGATCCAGTCCCCGCTTGAGTGCGAGATCCGGCACGCCGAATGCACGATACTGATACGTGCGATGACGATCGCGCACGTTGTGGGCACTCTCACTCATGCCCCAGGGAACGCCACGGGTTCTGCCATCGGCCATCTGGCGGATGAGCGCGCCCTCGTAGGTCTGCGCGAGCACGGTGCCCGGCAGCGCACGCATGACCAGCAGCGGCATGAGATACTCGAACATGCTGCCCGTCCACGACGCCAGGGCCGGAGCGCCAGCCGTCCAGGTGAGACGGCGACCCAACCGGAACCAGTGCTCCACCGGCGCGTCATGCTTGGCAATGGCCACGAAGCTTGCCAGACGCGCCTCCGAAGCCAGCAGATCATAGTGCGACGCATCAAGCACCCCCGTGTCGGCGGCGGCACCGATGGCGAAAAGGCGCAGCCTCGCGTCGAAGAGGAAGTCGAACTCCATCGCCGTCACGTCATCGCGTGCGAAGTCGGCCAGGACCAGCAAACGCTCGCGCAGCGCCTCATCCACGTCGGCTTCACGGGCCATGCCGAGACAGGCCTGACGCAACGCCAGCAGATGGCCGGCGAGGTTGCCGCTGTCCACGGTGGAGATGTAGGCCGGCTCCAGCACCGAGAGATCACGCAGATCGTACCAGTTCAGGTAGTGACCGCGTTGACGCTGAAGACGCGCCATGGTCGCCATGGTGCGCTCCAGTCGACCGGTCATGTCTTCGCGTGTGATGAAGCCGAGATCCTGCGCGCTGACAATGGCCAGCAGATGCAGCCCCATGTTGGTGGGGGAGGTGCGCATGGCCACCACCTGTTCCGGATCGTCCTGCATGTTGTCCGGCACCAGCCAATGCGTCTCGGCGCTCACGAAGTGTTCGAAGAAAGCCCAGTGCATGCGGGCATACTGCAGGGCACGCTCGCGTCCGTGCGCGCTGAGCGGACGATCGCGTGAGGTGCCAGGCGCGTCGAGCAGAGCCAGCACCCGCGCAGCGAGGCCGCGCCGCGCCGGCACCGGCTTCGCGTCGACGACGCGCTCACTTTCCGAGGCCGATTGCCATTCGAGCAGATGGCGATGCGAAACGAAGACCCGCCAGAGCGTCCGGGCAATGGCATCGGCCGACAACCAGGCTTGATGCGGCAGCAGCACCAGCGTGAGCAACACCTGCTGCGCGCTGGCGCGGGCATCGCGCGCGACAGCCGCGTAGTAGGCGCGCCAGGACTTGCCCCATGGTGGGCGTACGAGCGCAAAGAGCAGCGACATGATCCAGGGTGCCGCCACCGCCGCCAACGCCAGCGTGGCCCAGCGCAGTGACGACCCGGGTACCAGCAGCAAACCACCAAGCAGGAAGGCCAGCTGCCCCAGTTCCACGAGACTGCGCCGCAGGTTGTCGAGAATCTTCCAGCGCGACACCAGGGAGAGCCGATTGCGTTCGGGACCGTCGGGACCTGGCACCGTGCGTGTGAGCCACGGCAGCAGCTGCCAGTCGCCGCGAATCCAGCGATGCTTGCGTCGGGCATAGGTCGCATACCGACTGGGATAGTCGTCGTAGACCACGACATCGGTCACCAGGCCGGCGCGCGCGTAGTTGCCCTCGATGAGATCGTGCGAGAGGAGAGTGTTCTCGGGAAAGCGACCGCGCGTGGCACGCTCGAACACCGCCACGTCGTAGATGCCCTTGCCGGTGAAACTGCCCTCATCAAAGAGGTCCTGGTACACATCCGACACGGCCGTGGTGTAGGGGTCCACCCCCGGCTCGCCCGAATGAATGGCTGCGAAGCGCGAGCGGTGCGCGCTGGGCAACGACACGCCGACACGCGGCTGCAGGATGCCGTGACCCTTCACCACCCGGCCGCGGTCGGCGTCATACACCGCGCGGTTGAGCGGATGGGCCATCGCTCCCACGAGCAATGGCGCGGCCTCCGGCGGTAGCACGGTGTCGGCGTCGAGCGTGATGACGTAGCGCACATGGCGTAGTACAGCTGAATCGCCCACCATGACCGTGAAACCGTCTCGCGCACCGCTGAGCACGAAGCGGTTGAACTCCTCCAGCTTGCCCCGCTTGCGTTCCCAGCCCATCCAGACGCCCTCGGCGGCGTTCCAGCGGCGCGGTCGATGTATGAGATGAAAGGCGTCGTCGACCTCGGCCGCATATCGCACATTGAGGGCGCTCACACCGTCCACCGCTGCACGGAGGATGTCGGCATCGGCCGGCGTGTGTTCGGTGGCGGCATCAGTGAAGTCGCTCAACACGGCGAAGTGCAGATGCGGCTGCCGATTGGCGAGGTACTGCACCTCGAGGTTCGACAGGATGTCCTGTACCTGCTCGACCGAGTCGAACAGCGTGGGCATGACAACTGCCGTCCGGCATGCCGCGGGCACTCCGTGCGTGAGCAGATCGAGTTTGGGCAGGCGTCGCGGCGGCAGCATGGCACTGAGCAGGCGATTGACCACGTGCACAGCGATGTCGCTGGCCGGCAGCAGCGCCAGCAACAGCACGAAGGGCCAGGCGCGACGTGCCTCCGGCCCCGCCATCCACAGCACCAGCGTCAGCGCCACACCAGTAGCTGCCAGCACGCCACCCACGAACACCACGTTCGGGTGACGGAGAATCCATCGTCGGATCGCGTCCCACGTGCTCACCCGACAGCCGGTGTGGTGCTCGAGTTCGAGGAGGCCATCATCCACCAGCCAGTAGCCTACATGGCCCTGACGTCCGTCTCCGTTACGGGCACGCCGCAACACTTCGGCCGCCACATCGGTCTCACTCCAACCGCTCTGTCTGGCCACGCGCTCCACCACATGCCGATAGGCGTCACGCGACTCGAATGTCATCCGGCCATACGCGTTCTCGTGATCGGCACGCAATACGGCGTCCACCCGACTCTGCCGCTCCACCAGAAGACGCCAGTCGAGACGGCCGACGACACGCAGGCTGGTGATGCTGTTGGCCATCACGACCTGGGTGAGCGCCAGACGCTGCGTGGCGCGCGCGGTGGCGTCCTCTGCGCTCAGCGCCTCTTCGGCAATCCAGTGTTGCAGCCGGACAACCGCGGGCAGTGCGCCGCCCTCGATGCGCAGGCGGTGCAGGAAGCGCGCAACGAACGTGTCGGTGAGTGCCGGCGGATCGGCCGTGAAGCGTTCGAGTGCGAGTTCCATCGCGGCTCGCCCCTCGGCGGCAGCGATGGTGATGTGAGCGGCCGCTTCGTCAGCCCGCGCCACCTCCGCCAGTCGCTGCGTGGTTCGCAGACTCATGCGACGCACATTCTCGATCAATCCCAGCCGCAACATGGCGGGTACGGCCCACAACTCGCCAAGCGTCAGTCCGGCGCCATCCTGGAAGGCCGAGAGAAAGTTCTCGAGGTTTGCCTCGTCGATGCGCCCTTCGCTGTGCGAGATGAGCGTAATGGCCAGCTCGTACACGCGCGGATAGTCGGCCAGGGGACCGGTCGCCAGTTCCGGCAACTCCCGATAGTAGCGACGCGGCAGACTCGCACGCACTTCGTGAATGTGCTCTTCGATGACATGGTAGTTGTCGAGCAGCCATTCACCAGCCGGTCCCACGTCATTGCGCGCATCGCTCGGCGTGTCTCGCTGCGCATCGTTGTGTGCCAGCAGACTGCCGTAGGCCATCGCCAGCAGTCGCCGCGTGTCCTCCAGTCGAGCCAGCAGCGGGGCGTGTGTCGCGCGCGGCCGATCGGCAATCTGTTGACCGGTCGCCAGATCGCGGGCGCGTTCCGCCAGATGCTCCGGGCCGAGGAGTTCGCCGCGGATGGGACCGGCGAGCATATCCTCACCGACCATGGTTCGGCGCGACAGGCGCCAGAAACGGAAGTCCGACGTGTTGAAGAACACGATGAGACGATACCAACGGCACGAGGCAGTACATCTGTCGCCCCTGTGCCAAGCGGGGATACCCGTAATCTAACCCGGGTAGCCCCGCCAAATCGTCTGTCCTCAGCGACCGCGTCGCACGCCCACCAGAAGGCGCGTGCTGTTGAAGAGGTTGATGCCTTGCACTTCCACGTTCACCAAGAGCGGACTGCGGGAGGTGCTGCGCACTGGAAAACTGGAACCCACCGCGGTGTTGAGGCCGAGGACGGTGGGTGAATAGATGCCGCCACCAAGCGTGAGGTAGGGTCGCACACTGCGCATGCCGCCGAGCGCGGCGAGTTCATACTGCGCGTTCGCGAAGGCCAGCAGCGAGACATCCCCTCCGCCGATGCCCACCGCCAACTCCGGCATGAAGTGCCAGCCGCTGTTGCGGCGTACCGGGCCAAGATCGGCACGTGAACCGATCACGAACTGCCCATCTCCGTCATCGAAGGCAAGTCCGATGTAGGGACGCAGGTCACTGGCGCGTGTTTGCTGAAGGCGTTGGAACACCGGCGTGTTGTCCCGCTCAGGTGTCGTAGCGGCTGGCAACAGGACCACTGGAGGCGCGGCCGCAGGCGGGACGGCAGGCGTCACCGGAGCCGGCACGGCTGCCGGTACTGCTCGCTGCAACGCGTCGATGCGGGCTGAAAGACGTCGTTCGATCTCGCGAAGTTCTGCGGTGATATCCGGACCAGGCGGTGTGACCTGGGGCCGCATCACCGAATCCTGACGCATCTGCATGGAGTCCATTCGACGTTCCATGATGCTGTCCCGACCATCACGGCGCGGCGGATAGCCGTAGCGCAGAATGACTTCGCCCTGCACGGGGACGGGCACGGTGATCCAGCGCCCCTCGGCATCCATGCGACGCATGGGAGCCATGCGATCGTTCCGCGCGCTCGAGTCGCGCATCGCACGCAGACTGTCACGCGTGGCCTGCAATGAGTCACGGGTGGCGGGAAGAGCACGCGGCGGCTGTGCGCGCGGCATGGTGGACCGATTGCGTGTCGACGCGACAACACGTTCATCCTTGTCCGGGAGCGAACGCCCACCCAGGCTGATGGTGAAGCCGGCCGTCAGCATGGTGTTGTGCGTGAGGTCGCCGGTGCTGGCCACCTCGTCCAGATCGTCATCGAGCGTCATGATGTAGTCGCGGATGGCTCCGTTCACCCGGATGCGATCGGTCAGCCGAAAGCTTGCGCCACCGCCGAGGATGAACGCGGTCTTGTCGGCACGGGACAACCCCAAGGAATCCGCGAAGTTGTCCTTGTAGTCGATCTGTCCTGCGCCCACCACCAGATATGGCGAGAGGCCAGCGCCCGTGGAGAGCGTGAACTGGGCCTCGCCACCGTAGCCGGCCACAGGTGCTGGTCCGTCACGGTCGTCGTTCACCCCGCGCCAGTAGAAGCCACGGATGCCAAAGACCTGGGAGAAATCGATACCAGCGCGCACACCGGCCACCTCGAGGTTCGGCAAGCGATGGCCGCCGTCATAGCGCAGTCGACCCACGAACGGTTCGATCGGTGCACTGGAGCCGCTCAACCCACCGGTGTTGACTTCGTCTTCCCGCATGGTGCTGAGCGGAATGGTCACCGCGGCGCCGTATACGAGGTTGCGCAGCGTGGTGAGACTGGCGTCAGTGCTGGTATCGGGTCCGAACAACGTGCGTGGATTCATGCGGAAGCCCATCTGCTCCGCATAGATCTCCGCATTGAGTCCGGCGAATCCGAATCGCACGCCACCGCCGGCACTCACCGTGATGCGATCCTGCCGGGCAGCGGAATCGGGTTCGAAGCGTAGCACGCCGGCGCCAACGCGGGCGAAGGGTACGAATGCGGCATCACCGAGATTGAACTGCACGGTGCTGCCGTAGTGCTTTACATCAACCGAACGGCCGGTCGCGAGCGGACCGAACACCGAGTTGGCGCGTGCCGAGTCGACGGCGAGACCGTCACGCTGAAAGTAGAAGGGCTGCAGCTCGACCCATTTGCCGAAGCGCAGCGCCACCCGACCGCCGTACAGATAGTCATCGCGCAGCGGGAACGCATCCGCCCACTGGATGCGCTGCGCCGTGGGGAGAATGGACACGCCAACCTGTTGCGCGGGCAGCGCTTGACTGCCCATTACGGTGAGCGCGGACAGCAGTGCGACGCGCCGACTGCGCGTGGCACGTCGGAACCTGTGCGCATTGAACATGAGAGCACCGATGGTTTGGGAGGCAGCAGCGCGGTGCATCGGCAAATGGGTCGGCGCATGAGGTCGCCTGTTTGCCGTGCCGTTGCGCGGTACCGATCAACCGCCGGTATCTCGCCGCTTCTGCGGGGATGCGCACACGCGTCCAGCGTGCGTCTGCATGACCATCTGCATGATGGGCCCTCGGCGATGGCGGCGCATGGCTCCAAGGATGGAGGCGGGGCGGACCCATCCATCACATCGTGCCGCTATCCCAGGCGCTCCCGCAGCTGCTCCACGCGCGATCGGCCAACCGGCACAGCAAGGCCGTGGCGCAGGTACAGGGTATACCGGCTCCCGCTCTGCACCTCAAGACGATCCGCGTAAACAAGATTGACGAGATGGGATCGATGCACCCGATGAAACGATGCCGGGAGCAGCGATTCGAGCCGGTCAAGCGACTTGTCATGCAGCAGGCGTCGTCCATCACGGAGTTGCAGCAGACTGTAGTCACCGTCGGCCGTGATGCAACAGACATCCGCGACGTCGACGAACTGCACATTCGCACCGCGCCACACGCCGAGATGACGAAGCGCGCGCGTGGACATCCCTTGCCCTCGGGCGCGATCGAGCGCCTGCTGCAGGCGTTCACGGGTGAAGGGCTTGGGCACAAAGTCCACCACCCCGTGCGAAAAGGCTTCAAGTGCGCGCTCCGTGTACGCTGAGATCACGATGGTGTGGAAGGCGCAGGCTGCAGCCTGCTGCAGCACGGCAAAGCCGTTCTCTCCCCGCAGATTGAGATCGAGCAGCAGCACATCAATGGGGCGCGCTCGCAGCAAGTCGGCGGCGTCCTCTACACGGTCTGCCGTATGAATGCGGGCTCCTTTGCCCAGTATCTCGCGGCACAGGCGCTCCAGCCGCTGTCGGACGAGGGGCTCGTCTTCGACAATGAGTAAACGCTCACTCATACGACGCGCCCGTCCGTATCGTGCAGATGGCGCGCGGCGGTGTACGGCAGCGCAATCGTGGTCTGCCACCGTCCGTTGGATTCTCCCTGCTCGAGCCGCCACTGCGAGGGAAACGCCGCCTCGAGACTCGCCTCCACAAACTGCGTACCAGTGCCGCGAGCCGGTTCAGGTGCGGTCTCGCGTAGTGCGGCAGACTGTTTCGCCGCTGGGGTCCGCAGTGTCAATATCAACACGTCAGGGGTTCGGCGAACCGTCAACGTGAAATCCGGACCCGCTGTCGGTGCGTCCACCCCGCCGTGTGTCAGTCCGTTTTCAACGAGCGTGTGAAGAATGCCGGGGGGCAGCGCAACACCCTCAAGCAGGTCTTCCCCTTCCACGTCCAGACGCCGCGGCGCAGGCAGCGCCAGCGAAACAATGGCAAGATGTGTCTGACATAGCTGCAACTCACGCCGCGCCGCAATGAGCGAACGTGTGCTGGCTTCGGTCACCATTCGAAACTCATCACCGAGCAGATCCACGAGGCGACTGGCGCGCGAGGGGTCCACCTCGATGAGCTCTTGCAGCGAGGTCAGCGTGTTCATGAGCCAGTGCGGTTGAATGCTCTTGCGCAGCAGCGCGCTGGTGAGTCGCACGCGGCTGTTCTCGAGGGCCAGGGCCCTGGCTGCAATCTCGCGCTGGTGGGTTGCATGCCCCAGCAGCACAACAGCCATGATTACCGCCAGGGATATGGTGTACAACCCGTCGATATAGGCCGACGGGTCGAGCGCCGCGGCGACCAGTGCGGTGGCGATGAGCGCGGCGACCGTGTCGGGCGATGTCCGAGGCCGCGTGTCAGATGCGCGCCCCGCGAGTCGTGCCGTGCGCACCGTGATGAACAGCGACAGCGAGAGTCCCATCATGTGGAGCAACCACACCGTCGCATCGAAGTGCGCGAGGCCCAGTACGAATGGGAGCCCGATCAGCGCCGCAATACCGACTGACCAGGGCGGCCGCAGGAACCAACGAGGCGTGGAGAAGCGCGAGGCGAAATAACCGACCATCAGGCCCATCGTGAGTGCCGTCAGCGCCAGAACAACTGACAGACGCAACCCGTGCCACGGATAGGCATAGCCCACGAGAGCGCGCCAGCCCTCGGCCATGCTCAGGAGCACACCACTGCCGGCCATGCTGAGCAGCAGACCACTGGACTGGCTCGGCTTTGGTGACCCCAGGAGAATCACGGCCACATAGCATGCGCCAGCCAACACGCAGCCCATGGCCATGAGCGGAATCAGCCAGGCGCGATACGGCGCCGCCAGGAGTGCGTCGTACGCGGCGACCCGAACGCGCGCATCGCTCGAGCGGAGGGACGTCGCCAACCCGTGACTCGAGGCGACGAGTCGCAGTTCGTGTGTGCCCGGCTGCGAGAAGCCCGACGGAACGGGCACCACCCAATCCACGCGACCCGGCCTTTCGCTCGCGCGATCGTTGCCGGGTTGCCCATTGGGCGGCAGCGCGACGCCATCCCAAGAAGCCGTGAAACCCGCGCGCAGAGCGATGTGCACCCCAAGCGGTACCGCGGCATCGGCGTCGGCAATCTGAAACTGGTACCGCAGCTCGTAGGGCCCCCGCCACCCAACCAGCACGGCATCATCAAATGACCTCCACGGTGCCTCGCCGACGCGCGCGTTCCCTTCCGGCGCCATGAGTCGCATCTCGCGGCGTGCTACCGGAACACCGGCCGGGGGCGTGGCAAGCCAGTGGGCCATCCACAACAGGCCGGCGAGACCCGAGGCCACCAGTCCGAGACGGACGCGCGAACGAACCATGCCGCGAATGTAATTGCACGGCGGACCCTGCATGAGACGTTCATCGGCCTCGCAGAGCCGTTGGGCGACGTGGTTCGCACACTCCGCCGGTCCAGTGCCAGCATACGAGGCACAGTCTTCGACGGAGTCACTCCATGCCTGCGCGTTTCTGCTGCGTCTCCAGTCCCGGCGATACGTCCCGGTGTTGCGCGTTCAATTCGCTCCGGCGCGCTGCCGATCCGCGCCCACGAATCGTCGGTCTCCTGCTGGCGATGGCCATCTCTGCCTCGGCCACCATGACCAGGCCGGTCAGCGCACAGCGTTCGCCGTCGACACCCAACCTCACGCTTGAACCGTTCACGCTGGCCACCCGCGGGCATGGCGAGGTGCCAGCCGAGTTGGGCAGTGTGAACGTGCCGCGCCATCACGAAGACCCAACCGGGCCGTCGATGGTATTGCGTTTTGTGCGACTCAAAGCCGTGGGCGTAGCCACCGCGCCGCCCGTGGTCTATCTGGCTGGCGGCCCTGGTGGATCAGGCATTGATGCCGCACGAGGCGTCCGATGGCCCGTGTTTGATGCCGTACGTCAGCATGCGGACGTGATCCTGCTCGACCAGCGTGGCACCGGACGCTCTGAACCGCCCCCACCCTGCCCAGGAACATCGCAGCCGATATGGCCCGTCGTTCGTGCCCTCGGGCCATCAGAGGCCGCCACCATCATGAAGGCCGAAGCGGCGCGCTGTGTGAACGCCTGGCGCAAGCAAGGCGTGGATCTCGCGGCCTACACCACCATACAGAGCGCACACGACGTGGAGTTGGTACGTCAGGCGCTTGGCGTCCCACAGATCAGCCTCTGGGGCATGAGCTATGGTACGCACCTCGCGCTGGCCGTCGTGCGAGCGTATCCCGCGCAGGTGGCGCGCGTGGTGCTCATGGGTACGGAAGGCCCCGACCATACGCTCAAGTCACCACTCGAAGCGGATCGACTCATTGATCGCCTGCACCGCTGGGCTGGACGCGACCGCGCGGCGCAGGTGCACACACGCGACCTGTGGTTTGTGCTGCGTCGGGCGCTGGAACGTCTCGAGTCGGCGCCATTGGTCGTGCGAATTCCCGGTGCCCCGATGGAGGCACCACCTGTCCACCTCGGTACCTTCGACCTGCAACTGGTGGTGGCGGCCATGATCGGGCGCACGCAAACCAGTTCGCTGCTGCCGGTGATGCTGGGCGCGCTGCACCGCGGGGATCCGAGCCTGTTTGCACAGTTTGCCTGGCAGGTGCGCAGTCAACTCGCGCGGTTCTCGGCCATGCCGCTGGTCATGGACGTGGCATCCGGTGCCTCACCCGCTCGCCGCACAGCGGTCCTGCGCGATCAGCAGCAAAGTGTTCTGGGCGAAGCGCTCAACTTTCCGTGGCTCACGCTTGGTGAGGACCTGGGCCTGCCTGACCTCGGTGACGGATTCCGTGCCCCCGTCACCAGCGATGTGCCCGCCCTGTTTGTGAGCGGTACCATGGATGGCCGCACGCCGGTATCCAATGCGCGCGAGGTCATGCAGGGGTTCCGGAATGCCCGGCATCTGATACTCGATCAGGCCGGACACGATGACGACCTGTGGACCTCCTCTGCCACCATTGCGCAGCGGCTGTCGCGCTTCTTCGCGGGCGAGTCGGTCCGCGGGGGAACGCTGCGCACGAAGCTGCTTCGCATCCCCGCGCGGCCGCCGGGCGCATGAGGTATGCGAAGGAACGCCGCGGCCGGCAGTCCGCCGCTACGAGTCCAACGTGTCGTTGCCGGCCGCCGCGTTCAGATTGTACCGGATGATGCCCGCATGCACGCTCGAGGGGTCGCGCTCGGCGTCATACACATCACCAGCCGGAAGGGAAAGCGTGTCGAGTACCTCGCGCAGCTGTGCGTGATCGTCGGCGGTAAGTGCGAGTCCGAGTGTGGCCAGCGTGCGACGGGCGCTGGCCTCACCACGAAAGCCCACAATCACCGCGCCCACGCCGGGCTGGTCGAGTACCCAGCGCTGCGCGACGTTGGCGATACCGACAGCATGGCGACTCGCGATGTCGGCCAGCACCTCGAGGAGCCGCTGGAAGGCCGCCCAGCCGCCGCAATCGTCGATGATCAACCGATACTTGACCAGTGAACGATTCTCGAGATCGTCAGTCGGCGCGCTCGCTCCGCGCCACGCCTCACCCAGAAATCCACCCGCCACCGACCCATAACACAACAGCTGCAGGCCACGAGCCACGGCGAGGGGCGCCAGCGACGACGCGGGACGTCGATCAAGTACCGAGTATTGCACCTGCGTCGCCACCAGAGGAATGCCGGCGTCAAGCAGCGCGCGCGTCTGGTCGGTATTGGTGTTGGTGAGTGCCATGTGGCGGATCTTGCCGGCCTGGCGCAGCTCGTCCAGATAGCCCGCCACCTCCAGCATGCCCGGCACCTCGTATCGCCACCAATGAAATTGCACCAGGTCCAGGGCCTCGGTGCGCAGTCGCGCAAGTGAGCGGTCCACGATGCGCGTCACATAGGCGCGATCCACCGTGCTCAGCGCATCACGATCGGGCACGAACTTGGTGTGTACCTGAATGCGGCGCCCCGGCCGCGCGGCGCGATAGTCGCCAATGAGCGACTCCACGCCGGTGTAGATGTCGGCACAATCCAGTGTATCGCAGCCATGCGCCGCCAGCATGTCCCAGGTGCGAAACAGGGCGCCCTGATCCAGGGTCTGTTGGGAGTGCCCTTGAGAGAGCTGCCACGCGCCGGCAATGACCGGTGGAATATCGTAGCCCGCTGCGAGCAACCGGCGAGGCGTCACATGCGTGGTCATGCCGAAGCGCCGGGCAGTGCTTCGCCGCTCTCCTCGGAGTGCCGCAGCGTGCGCGTTGTCGTGCGGGAAATGCGAAACACCGCGCCGCAATGCACATCGGGACAGGCGATGTCACTGTCGGTGGTCATCCAGTCATTGGGATGCGTGGGGCGCTGCTTGGCTGGCAGGAGGGGCAGCAGCGCCGCCATGGCATACAGCGGGAATCCCTGACCGGCCGGCATGCTGATGGTGCCGGACTTCACCTCGAAGTAGTCGCCGATGCGCTCGCGGCACATCATGCGTCCACGATTGGCCACCACCTCCACGCGGAGGTCGTACAGGGTGAATTCGTCGTTGCTGCTCATGGCTCCCTCGTGCCGGTGTCAGTGGGCATGCTCCCGGGCTATGCTAACGGCTGGCCCCCTGCCTCAGCAATGCAACGCGTCCGCAGCGCAGCAAGGCTGCGCGATACACGGTAGCTTGGTGCTCCATGCCGGATATTCGCCTGCTGCTCCTGTCCGCCCTCGGGCTGCTCTCCGCACTCTTCGTGTGGCACTGGTGGCGTTCGCTCAGAGGCCACGGCACAGAGCGCCTTCGGCCAACATGGGTGCAACTGCTCATCGGGTTTGCGGTGAGCTTTCTCGACACCCTCGGCATCGGCTCCCTCGCCACCACCACCACGCTGTTCAAGGCACTGCGCATGGTGCCCGACGAGCGGCTGCCCGGCACCATGATCGTCGGGCTCACACTCACCGTGGCCACGCAGGCGTTCATCTTCATCGCCAAAGTGGATATCGATCCGCTGCTGTTGCTGCTCATGATCAGCACCGCGCTGTTCGGTGGTTGGCTTGGCGCCGGTATCGTGTCTCGGCTACCGCGTCGGCCCATCCAGGTTGGGATGGCTGTGGCCCTGCTGGTGGCCGCGCTGTTCATGACAGTGTCGCAACTGGGCCGCATGCCGGAGGGAGGCACGGCCCTCACACTGGACGGCGGCGCGCTCTGGCTGGCACTTGGGGTGAATCTCGTGCTGGGCGCGCTCATCATGCTTGGCATCGGCAACTATGGACCGACCTTCGTGCTGCTGGCCGCCCTGGGCATGGACCCGCGCGCAGCCTTTCCGATCATGATGGGGAGCGGTGCGTTCGCCGCGCTCATCGGCGGCATCGCCTTCGTCAAACGGCAGCGACAGGTGAACCAACCCGCACTCGGTCTGGTGCTGGGCGGCATTCCCGGCGTCGTGGTGGCGGCGCTGCTGGTCACCAACCTGCCCATTGCGGCGCTTCGCTGGCTGGTCATCGGCGTGGTGGTGTATGCCGCCCTCACCATGATACGCGACGCCATGCGGCCGCCGCAGCGGCCGTGAATCCGGCCGCTGCGTGAAGGGCCGCAACGCGGGTCAGCGCACCGCCAGCCGCTTCCGCTCCACCGTCTCTTCCCAGTCCGCAAATGGCCCGTCGAAGTCCTTGAGCTTCGGACCGTCGAACCACCAAACGCGCGTGGCCACCTCGCGCAGGAACGCACGGTCGTGGCTCACGATCAGCACCGTGCCTTCGTACTCCTCCAGCGCGTCCTCGAGTACCTCGATGTTCTCGACATCGAGGTGATTCGTGGGCTCGTCCAGTACGAGCAGGTTTGCGCCGGACAGCGTCATGAGCGCCATGGCCATGCGGGCGCGTTCGCCACCGCTCAGCGTGCGGATCTCGCGGAACACTTCTTCGCCACTGAAGCCGAAAGCCCCCAGGTGATTCTGCACCGACCCGCGGCTCCAGAGCGGACGCTGCGCCTGGATGGCGTCGAACATGGACAGGTTGAGCGGCAGGTCGCTCAGGTCCTGACGGAAGTATGCCGGCGTGATGGAACTACCGACACGCGCCTGACCGCCAGAGGGCGCGCGGTCTCCCATGATGCTCGCAATGAACGAGGACTTGCCGGCGCCGTTCGGACCGACCAGCGCCACGAAGTCGTTGCGGCGCAGCACCGCCGTGAAGTCCTCCACCAGCACCCGGCCGGGGACTTCCACGCGCAGGTCCTTGATGTCGATGACCTGATCACCGCCGCGCTCGGCCACCTTGAACTCGAGCGACATGGCCGCCGGATCACCGGGAGGCGGCGCCAAACGCGGCAGGCGCTCGAGACGCTTGCGCTTGCCCTTGGCCTGAAAGGAGTTCACACCGGCGATGTTGCGACGGATATACTCCTCTTCCTTCTTCACATACGCACGCTGCTTCTCGAGCTCGCGCTCACGCGTGAGGCGACGTTCGGCACGCTGCGGTACGAACTGGCTGTAGTTGCCTTTATACGACTCGCAGGACTTGGCCTCGATGTGCAGAATGTTCGTGCAGATGGCATCGAGAAACGCACGGTCGTGTGACACCACCAGCACCGTTTCATCGCACTCCTTGAGCCAGTCCTGCAACCACGCAATGGTCTCGAGATCGAGATGGTTGGTGGGCTCGTCGAGCATCAGCAGGTCGGCTGGCGCAATGAGCTGCGCCGCCAGACCCACACGCCCGCGTTCTCCACCGGACAGCGTGGACACGAGACGCGTCTTCGATTCCTCGGCATCGAAACCAAGACCCTGCAGCACCGCGTCCACGCGCGAGTGGTAGATGTAGCCGCCCAGATCGGCAAAGCGCTCCTGGTCGCGGCCGAACTGCTCCAGCATGGCGTCCGTGACCTTGTCACCCAGCTCACCCAGCTGCATGGCCTGCTCAGCGATGCGCTGCTCGAGCGCGATGACCTCACGCCACGCGGCGGCTCCCGCCTCCCAGACCGTGGTCGCCCCCTCGAACGCGCGGTGCTGGTCGAGCAGGGCGTGTCGCATGCCGGGCTTGCGCGCCACACTGCCGGTGGTGGGCTGCCGGTCACCCGTGATGACGCCAAAGATGGACGTCTTGCCCGCCCCGTTGCGCCCGATGATGCCCCAGCGTTCGCCTTCGGCCACGGTGAAAGTGATGTCCTTGAGCAGCTCGGTGGCGCCGAAGGAAATGCCGATGTTGGAGCAGGAGATGAGGGTCACGCGCGCACGGAGTTTTCGGGGAAAGCCACGGAAACCCGAAAGCTAATGCCTCCGCTGCCGCCACCCCACGAGACCGAGCCCGAGCGCCGACACAACCAGAAGCGACGCGCTGGCCGGCTCGGGAACCTGGACCGGCAACTGCGCCACTGCATAACGGGCCATGGCCTGCGAGACTTTCGGATTGCGGTGCACGGTGTCGAACAACAGGTAGGGACTGTCCAGATAGGGGTCGCCCGCCGTGGTGGCGGCAATGGCTGCTTCGAGGCAGGCGGCGTCGGTATTACAGCTGCCAAAGCTCGTGATACCCAGCCCGGCCAGATACCCGGGGGCCAGCAGCACCGTTTGATTGAACACGCGGGTGTCGAGTACCGTCAGTGTGATGCCGCTGATGCTCGACAGGCCGCCAAGCAGGGCCGCGTTGTAGGCGAGAAACGGGTCGACGGCGCCACCCAGTGTTTGCACCAGAAAGTTGGTGGCGCCCGCATTGACCAGGCGCTGGATCTGTGACACCGCGGCGCCGGCCACGACGCCGGCCTGCGCGGTGGTGCGGCCGAAGAAATCGAAATCGTTGGATCCGATGTTGATGACGTACAAGGCATCGGACGGCAGCACACTGCTGTAGTCGGTGAGCGCCGACGTCACCTGCGAGCTGAAATAGAGCGCGGTCTGCGCCCGTAGTGTGCCTGGAGTTGGAGCCGCTTCCCCAGCGAGTGGGCCCACCCAACCGAAGCCATAGGCGTAGTTCTGACCTCCGGCCAGCGAAGGCATGGCGTCGTGGCCGAGCGCCTGGGCCAGATAGTCGGAGAACGCCGGTCCAGACTGCCAGCGCCCGTCGTAGTAACCCTTGTCTGCGGTCGGCGCTGCGGGGTGGTTCTTCAGATCATCGTCCAACAGCCAATTGCCGGTGTCGAGTGCACTGGTCCCGAAGAAGAACACGTCAGAGTAGAGCGGCTGGGCGAGCACCGGCGCAGCGGGCAATACCAGCGCAACCAGAGCGAACAACAGTCGGCGAAACATGCGGGCCTCGTGCACAGGGGGAGCAGAACGTGAACGGCGCAGGGCCAGGGTCCTGCACGGACGTATGCATTCACGCGAGAAATTCCTGCGTTTCGGCTCATGCGCTGCGCATATCAGGAACCATCACCGCGCCCCGTGATTTTTACCGACGTCACAGACCGTCGTGCGTTCGGGCACGATGACCGACTGCGACCCGCCCCATCCGCTGTGTCATGTCGTCCTCGTCCGCGCGTTTCGCCTCGGCTCCGTCAGCCACATCGTCTGCTCACGCCCTGCCCTTCGCCCGACGGCGGCTGCGGCTTGGCATCACCGGGGTGGGGAGCTCCGTGCTGCTGGCTGGGGCGCTGCTGCTGGCCGTTTGGCAGGCGTGGATCCCGCTGGATGCGAGCTGGCGCATGCAGCCGGGACTCGGCGGCATCGCATTGTCGGTGTTCGCGCTGACGATGGCCGTGTATCTGGTGCATGCGCTGCTGTTGCTGCCGGTGGAGTATGCGGGCGGACGTCGTGCCATTCGACAGGTTCCGCCGCTCTCCATCTGGATGGGGTCATGGCTGCGCGGCGTGCTGGTATTGGCGCTGCTGTCTGCGACATCCATGGCGGCAGTGATCAGCGCCGGTATCGCTGGTGGCACGCGTGCCGCGGTGCTCACGACGGTTGGCGTGTCCATGCTGGTGTTGACGGCGCAGGGGCTGTTGGCACGATGGGTGAATCGCCTGCCGGTCCGCTCACTTCCCGCGGCGTTGAACGACGAAGTGAAGAACGCCGGTCTCGACGCGCGGGCCATCCGCGTGGTGGAGGCCGCAGACGAAGCGTTCGTGGGCGGATGGCTTGGGTCGCTGCGACCGACCTTGTGGATTCCGGCTCGCTGGACTGGCAGCGACATGCAGACCCTGCGTCGTGTGCAGTGGGTGCGCCGCGGCGTGCAACTGCGTTCCGGCGCGCGCATGCGCGGCTGGTGGGCGGCCGTGCTGTGGCCCGCGTTGGGCCTGTGGTTGAGCGTCTCGCTGCTGCCCTTTGGCTGGGACGATGCACGGCTGTGGGTGTCGTTGCCGGCGATGAGCACCGTGTGGTCGTTCGTGGCCGTGCTGTTGCTGCCGACGATGTCACGGCCGGCGGTCTATCACGCAGACGCCGAGGCGGCGCGCGTGGTTGGGGTGGAGGACACGGCGCGGGTCATTTCACAGCTCGACCAGTGGCAGGATGACGAGCCGGAACGCACGGCACTGGTGGAATCGATCTTTCATCCGGTGGCGTCAGCCGGCAACCGCGTGCGACGTCTGCACGATGACGCGACGGCAGAGAATCGCGGCGGCCATCAGCAGACGCGACTCACCCTGCTGTCCTCGCTGGTGACGGGCAGTGTGCTGGGCCGCGTGGTGCACTGCAATATCGGGCGGCCCGCACTCTGGGTGGTGTACCCGGGCGACTGAGCGCGCGGTACGGGGTATCGCGCGTCCACCTGGCTGAGTCTCGAGAGCCCATTCTGACCGAACGATGGCGGATTCCAATACTTAGGTATTTACAAAAGTGTTGGACGACCGTAGACTGCGTGCACCCACCCGTCTCTTGCCCCGTCCAGCCATGGCCCGAGCTGCAGTTGCCGATGCGGTGTTTGCCGCACTCTCCAATCCGACCCGACGCAAGGTGCTCGAACGACTGTCGGTCGGTCCGGCCACCGTCAGCGAACTGGCGGAACCCTTCGACATGCAACTGCCGTCCTTTGTTCAGCATCTCTCGGTGCTGGAGCGAAGTCGTCTGGTGACGTCGAACAAGCAGGGGCGCATTCGCACCTACGAGCTTACGCCAGAACGGCTCAAGCTGGCAGAAGACTGGCTCAGCGCACGCCGCGCGGTGTGGGAGTCCCGACTCGATCGATTCGAGCAGCACGTCCACCACCTCAAGACCAGAGAGGCGACACCGTGAGCGCGCCACAGAGCCCCACAGCGAGTACCACGTTTGCGTTCGACCCCAAGCGGGACTTCGCGATCGAGCGCTTCATCGATGCGCCCATTGCGCTCGTATGGGAAGCGCTGACGAAGCCGGAGCATGTCGCCGAATGGTACATGCCCAAAGCGTGGGGGCGGGTGGCGTACGCCGAGATGGATCTGCGACCAGGGGGCGCCTTTCGCGTCGACATTGCCGTAGGGGACGGCGCAGCGTTCCCCAACCTTGGTTGCTTTCTGGACGTCGTGCCGCAGCAACGGCTCGCCTGGACCTCCATGCTGTTTCCCGGTTATCGCCCGGCGGTGTTTGATGACATCCCCATCACCGCCATTGTTACCATGGAGGCTGTCGGACGCGGCACCCGCTACATCTTCACGGCCCTGCATCGCAGCGAAGCCGATTGCGAAGCCAACAGGACCTCAGGCTTCTACCAGGGGACGGAGATGGCGGTGGACCAGTTGGTGAATCACGTGCTGGTGCTCAATCGCGGGTAACGGGCCGCGTGCGCCCAGATGTTGCACTGGGCGATCTGGATGTGCGTTGCCTGACGCCGCGAATCAGTCGCTGAAACGTCGGGCAGGCCAGATGATGCTGTGCGCGACAGTCTGCAGCGTGTCGCAGGCCGTCGCGCATGGCCGTCAACCGCCGGATCTGCCGTGAGAACTCGTCGGCGCGCGCGCGCAGCAACGATCGGTCAACAGACAGCGTGCCGTCGGCCCCCAGCATCTGGCCGATCTCGTCGAGCGAAAGGCCGACCGATTGTCCAAGCGCGATGAATGCCAATCGATCCAGCACATCGTCGGCAAACTGCCGGCGCAGTCCGTGGCGTGAGGCGGACCGAATGAGGCCCAGGGATTCGTAGTGGCGCAAGGCCGAGGCGCGCAGACCCGTGTGGCGGGCCACTTCGCCGATGTCCATCATGGTGCTTGACCTCAAGTCGACTTGAAGTCGTATGCTGCCTCCGTCCGCCGTTTCCCGCAACCCGGAGGCCACATGTCCCTTGCCATACGTACCGCGCTCATCGGCGTGCTCGCCACCCTGTTCATGGACCTGTGGGGCATGCTGCGCGAGCCCCTGTTCGGATTCCCCCGTGCCAACTACCGGCTGATCGGGCGCTGGTTCGCCTACATGCCGCGCGGGCGATTCCGCCACGCGTCCATCGCCGCGTCGCCCTCGCTCCCGTATGAGCATGCCATTGGCTGGCTGGCACACTACGGCATTGGCCTGATGTTCGCCGCGTTGCTGGTGTGGTGCGGCGGCACCGACTGGCTTGAGCGACCCACACCCGGGCTGGCCATGGGTGTTGGCATGACCACGCTCGCCGCTCCGCTGTGTCTCATGCAGCCCGCCATGGGAGCGGGGTTTGCTGCGTCACGCACGGCGAAGCCGTGGGCCGCGCGCACACAAAGCGCCATCACGCACGCGATCTACGGGCTCGGGCTCTACCTCGCCGCATGGACGCTATCCCGATTGGCACCCCTGGCCGGCTGATGCGGCCGCAGCCCGACCCGCTCACTTCGGTCACCATCTCCCATTCACTTCGGATATCCCCATGCGCATCCCTGGGTCGTGGCACGCGTCACCGCGTGACCCGCGCCCGTTGAACCAACGCCTCGGCCGCACGCGCCGTGACCTCGCGAATCATCGCAGGCTCCATGAACAGCTGGTGCGCGTTCGCACGCAACGCCGAAAGTCCATGCACCAACGCCCACAAGGTGGCCACATCCACGGAATCCTCAGCCCCCGTGGCCTCACGGATGCCGGCGCGCAGGAGATCGAGCGTACGCGTCGCAATGGGCACGGTCTCCGGCCGCGCCGTCGCATCAACGGGCTGGAACATCAGCGCGAAGAGGCCCGGATGCGCATCGGCGAAGGCCACGTAGGTCTGACCCATGGCGGCGATCCGCTCCGTCGCCGTGTCACCTCGGACGTGCTGCAGCGACTCGGCGAGGCGCGCGAAGCCCTCGGCACTCAGCGCATCCAACAATGCGTCGCGATCGGCGAAGTGCCGGTACGGCGCGTTGTGAGACACGCCAAGCTGGCGCGCGAGGTCGCGAAGGCTCAGGGACGCCGGGCCGTTGCGTTCCAGTACCTCGCGCGCCGCCGACAACAACGCCTGGCGCAGGTCGCCGTGGTGATAGGGAGCCGCATGATCGCTCATCACGCAAAGCTGCCCTGCGGTGTTGACACCGTCAACATGCGGAATTTATGTTGTCAGTGCCAACATTAGCCCAAAGCACCACATCGTCTCCCCAGCTACCATGTCCGAATACGGTATTCGCCGCACTCCCTCCACCTGCCTGCCACGGCAACCACTGGCCACCATCCTCCTCGGCGTTTGCCTGGGGCTGTGCAGCAATCGCGCTGCAGCCCAGGCTCCCGCACCTGGCAGCTTGACTGTGGTGATCGAGGGGGGCCGCAATGTGCGCGGACAGTTGCGCGTCGCGCTGTATGACCGCGCCGAGGGCTTCCCCAGCGACCAGTCGCAGGCCCTGCGTACAACGCGAGTGCCCATGAAAGCCACCAGTGACAGTGTGCGCTTCACCGGTCTGCCCACCGGCCGCTACGCCGTGGCCGTGCATCACGACGAGAATGGCAATGAGAAACTCGACACGCGCCTTGGTTTGCCACAGGAGGGCTGGGCCGCCACCAACGACCCGCGACCTCGCTTGCGCGCGCCGCGTTTCCGCGAGGCGGAGATCGTCCATAGCGGTGACACGCGCGTCGTCGTGCGCCTCACCTACTGAACCGGAGCCCTCATCATGCTGCGACTCGTATTGGCCGTCCTGCACCTGCTGGCGCTGGGCATCGGCCTCGGCGCCATCTACGCGCGTGCCCGCCATCTCTCGGCGCTCTCAACGCCGGACCACGCGTCGGGGAGAACACTCGCACGGGTGTTTCATGCAGACAACTGGTGGGCCGTCGCAGCCATGCTCTGGGTGAGCACCGGCCTGTGGCGGGCCTTCGCCGGTACCGAAAAGGCCTCGGCGTACTATTGGGCACAGCCCGTGTTCTGGACGAAGATGGGTCTGCTCGGCCTGATTCTCCTGCTCGAGCTGTGGCCGATGATCACCCTCATTCGCTGGCGCGTGGCTGAAGCGCGCGGCCAACTGCCTGCCATGTCGGCGATGGCCGGTCATGCGCTCATCATGGCGCGCATCAGCCACGTGCAGATCGCGTTGAGCGTGGCCATGGTAGTGACCGCAAGCATGGTGGCGCGAGGTTACGGCGCGCGCTAGCACGCTGGACCGCGAGTCGACACCACTCAGCGCGGTCGCTGCTCCGCCAGCCACGCCAGACCACGCAGCACTCCACGCCGTACCATGAGCGTGTGCCCCTCGCCGGCGAGTTCTTCGTAGCGACCGGTAGGCGTGCCCTCAGCGGCCGCGCGAACCCGTGCAGCTGGAATAATGGGATCAAGTGCGGCGCCGATGAACAGCATGGGCGGCGCGCCGGGCACGGATACGGACGCGCCGCCGGCCAGACAGACCACCGCGGCAATGTGCGACGGTCGCGCCCGCGCCAGACTGGCCGCCGCCCCGGCGCCCATGGAGTGTCCCATCACGAACACACGCGTGGTGTCAATGCGCAATTCACGACGCAGCACGGCCAGCAAAGAATCGAAAGGCTCGGCCGACTGTACGAACGGCGTGGTGGTGGGCGATACCAGCACCAGCCCCTGCTCGGCAGCAAGACGCGCGGCAATGCCCTGCCCGTACGCGTCCACGAACATGTTCTCGTCGCCACCGGCACCGTGCAGTGCAAGCAGCACACCGAGCGGGCGCTTGGAGGCCACGAGGGCGGGGGCCGCCACCACGCGCATGGGGATGATCAGGTCATCGCGCACACGCAGGCTGCGTCGCGAGTCCCCGGGAAATGCCGAAAGGGCCGGCACCGCGGTGACGGAAGGCGAGGGCACACCGCTGGCAACGGCCAGCAGTTGAACCGACGAATCGATGGCCGCCACCGCCGCCGCAAAGCGTCCGCCAAAGAAGCTGAAGGTGGCACGATCAAACGTCCGATTCACCCGCATGCGGGTGGAGTCACTGATGCGCCCCAGTGAATCGGCAGCAGCGTAAGCGCGGTCCATACGCAGATAGGCGCGTGCCAGTGCTTCCCGCGCCTCACTGGCCGGCGTCGACACACCAGATGCCGTGCCCTGCGCCATCAGCGCAGGCTGATGGACCCCAATGATCGCCAACGCCACGGCGACGCTGAGAAACGTTCGCCTCATGACGTCAGCAACAGACCCATCATCGGACCTCGCACCGCGGGGAAACCACGTCACCCCCGTACTCATGTTTCCTCGTTCCCCGCACCAAACGCCACCACCTGTCCACTCTCGTCCACCAGTTCGAACGCGTCCCCCTGCATGACGACCCGCAGCGTCTGATCGAGATAGGCCGGGCTCGCGAATGACATGGTGAATCGCACCAGTGGCCGGCCGTGCAAGGCCAGCTGTCGGATCATGGCGTTGCGCAAGCCGAGACCCTGGAGAAACGGACGCTTGACGCCAAACAGCTTGGCGGCCCACGCCGTCGTGTGCACCGGATTGAAGTCACCGGACACTTGGCCGAATCGCTTGCCCATGTCAGACGGAACGCGAATGGCGCCCACCACACTGCCGGGCTGCGTCGCGTCGAGTTGCGGGTCCTTGCGGCGCAGTTCGGCCAGCGTGCGCAGCAGCGCGCGCCCCGACTCAAGCCGCTCCAGATCCGCCTCAGGTACGTTGCGGATGATGAAGCGATCGTTCACCGTACCGAGCAAGTGTCCGCCGTCGTGGCGGGAGCGATGGATGGCAATGCGCAGCGCGATCATCGCCTTGCCGTCTCCGAGCTTCCAGGCTCCGCGCACGGACGCGTGCAGTTCCTGTCGGTCGGTGTTCACCCAGTCCAGTACACTGGCCCAGTGCTTGGTCTCGTGCTGCACATGCAGCAGATGCCGGAAGTTGATGCCCAGGTCAGCCAGGAGCCGTGTGTAGAGCAGAGTGCCGACACTCTGGTTGTACAGGTACGGCACCGGCACATCGGGGTCGCTGCGATCGCCCGTTTCGTTGAACAGTCGCTGCCATCGTGCACGCAGCGCCGGCGTGATGGTCACGGGCGCACCATACAAGCGCACGCCATCCGTACGCAGCCCGTGCGTGGCGCGCAGATTGCGCACGGTGGATGTCCAGTACGCCCAACGATAGTGCAACGCCTGCGTCACGCCTGGCAGCGGGAGCATGAGCGAGTCGGGAACGCGCTGCAGCGTGACACCGATGCCCGAGGTGAACGTGGAGAGACGCTGACCTTTCAGTCGCTCCACATGCGATGCCGATGATGGCCGCTCAGTTCTGGACGAGGGATCACTCATGTGACAGTCGACGTGTTGAATGCAGCGCAGCACCCGGAGCCTGGGCAACCCGGCCCGTTCCTATTTCCGGGACAATTTAGCGCCATGTGCCGCATCCTGCCGCAACCAGGCCCGCACCCGCGCAGCCTGACGGCGACTCACCGGCACCTGCTTCCCGGAGTGCAGCACGAGATGCAGACCGCCGCGTCCGCTGCGCAGCGCCTGCACCGCCCCCCGGCGCACGATCCACGAGCGATGCACGCGCAAGAACTCATCCGACGGGAGCGACGCCAGCAGCGTCGCCATGGATTGCCGCACGAGCCAGCGACGCGCTCCCACATGCACCGCCACATACACATCGTCGGCCTCCGCACAGTCCACCTGCTCGAGCGCCACCAGTTCCTCGGTGCGTCCGGTCCGCACGAGCAGCGGCACCGGAGACGTCGGAACGGGCGGCGCTGGCGGACAATGACGTGTCACATGCGCGCGAATACGCTGCAGCGCCCGATCGAGCTCCAGCATGGTGACCGGCTTGCAGAGGTAGTCCAGCGCCTCGGTAGCGAATGCCGGTACGGCGTAGCGGTCAAAGGCCGTGACGAACACCACGGCCGGCAGCGGCCGTGCGCCCACCTCGCGCGCCAGTTCGAGCCCCGACACACCGGGCATCTCGATGTCCAGCAACACGGCATCCACCATGTCGAGATGCGCCCGCGCACTGGCGGCATCGGCGCATTCGATCACCACGGCCACATCAGTTCGCAGGTCGAGCAGCTGGCGCAGCGCCCGGCGCGAGAGCGGTTCATCGTCCACCAGCATCAGCCGTAGTACCGCGTCCGTTGCCTGCTCCGCCATCGGCGTTACGCTGCCTCCCGGCGATACGGCAGCACCAGCGTGACCTCGACTCCGCGTGGCGAGACGCCGAGCAAATGAAGCGAGGCCCGCTCGCCATGCAAGGTGCCAAGGCGCGCGCGCGAGTTGGCCAGGCCATAGCCCAGCGCCGCCCGCTGCTCCCAGTCCGGCGAAAGCCCCGCGCCATCGTCGCGCAATGTCACACGTAAATCATCGCCCTCGACGCGGGCCACCAACTGCAACGCACCACTGTCGGCACGGTTGCGCAGACCATGTCGCACACTGTTCTCGACCAACGGCTGCAGAATCCACGCCGGTACCAACGCATCTGCCGCATCGGCTGGCACGTCGGCCGTGAACATCACCACGCGTCCAAGACGCATCTCCTCGATGCGTAGATAGTGGCCGAGCCGCGCGACCTCCTCGTGCAGTGGGACCTCGTGATGATCGCTGGCCCGCAGGGCGCTCCTGAGCAACACACTGAGCTGCTCGAGTGCCGACGCCGCGCGTGCCGACTCTCCGTCACGCACCAGCGCCGTGATGGCCGTGAGGGTGTTGAACAGGAAATGAGGCTGCAACTGAGCGCGCAGCGCTGTCAGCTGTGCGTCGCGCAGCGCCAGCATGAGCTGTTCCGCGTGCCGTTCCCGCTGCTCGAGCCGTACGCGCGTCACGGTGGCCTGACGAAAGGCCACCACGGCGCCGTACACCACCACACCGGCCGGAAGCAGCACGAGAAACCATTCGGCCACCACAAAGCCCACCAACGACCACGGCGCCGTACCGAGCAGTGCACTGCTCAGGAAGGCCGTAAAGGCCTGCAACGCGGTGAAGACCACGGCCCCTGACAGATGCAACCCCACATGCCAGGCCAGCCGACGGCCGCGGAGCGGCCAGCGGTCTGCCAGGCGCTCGACGACGGGCGTGAACAGCACCCAGGCGTACCAGATGGACAGCCCGATGAGCATGAGCTTCCAACTGGGTACACCCGGCTCGCGGGTTGCACCGAGCCGCTGGACGTACAACACTCCCATGAGAGCGGGCACGCTCCACACGGCGAGTCGTGTGCGGAGCCGCGCACCAGGCACGCGCACCGCAGCGTCCACCAATGGCGTGGCAACATCGTTGGCCATGCCGAAGTGTAGACGGCCCGCACACAACCGGACAGCCGCTCACGACATGAATGCTGCCGTTCGCCACACGGCGGGAGAGCAAGCGAATCACTGCCCCCGGGGCCACACGTACCGACAGGGATACGATGCACGTCCAGTCTTCCCCATGCCCCCGTCTCATGCTGACTCATCGTCTTGCCAGTCTGTGGGTGTGTGCCGCCCTGCACGTCCTGCCCATCTACGTCACCCGCGCGCAATCGACCACCACGCCCGCGACCACCGCCGCCCGCTCCCGACTCGATGCCCCAGCCTGCACGCCCACCAGCACGCCTATTGGCGTGAGGGCCTCGCGGGAGAGCTGGACCACCTGGGGCGGCAACGTGCGCAACACCCGCGCTGGCACCCCGGCTACGCGGGCCGCGTCCGATTCGCTCGTGTTGCGCTGGGCGCTTTGGCTGGGTGAGGTGGGCAACGCACGCTCACAAGCCACCGTGATGAACGGCCGCGTCTACGTAACCAGTGAGGGCGGCAGCGTATGGGCCCTCGACGCCGAGCGTGGCTGTCAGTGGTGGCGAACGGCCGTGGGCGCGCCGGTGCGAACCAGCGCGGTACTGCTCAGCGACAGCAGTGGCGCAGCGCAATTGCTCTTTGTGGGTGATGCCATGGGACGGGTACTGGCGCTGCGGGCCAGTACCGGCGCCATCGTGTGGACGGCGCGTGTCGATGCGCATCCCATGGCGATCGTTACTGGTACGCCACAGTTGCACCGCGGCGTGCTGTACGTGGGCGTATCATCGTATGAGTCGGCCATGCCGCTGCAACCCAAGTATGCCTGCTGCACCTTCCGTGGTAGCGTGGTGGCCCTCGATGCGCGCACGGGCGCGCAGAAGTGGAAGACCTATACCATTGATGAAACGCCATCTGCAAACGGCAAGAGCAAGTCGGGGGCCGATGTCATAGGTCCCTCGGGCGCTGCGGTCTGGTCCACACCCACCGTCGACGAGCAACGTGGGCGGTTGTATTTCGGCACGGGCAACAACTACTCTGCCCCACAGAGCGCACGCAGCGATGCGGTGATGGCGCTGGATCTTGCCACCGGTACCGTGGTGTGGAGCCGGCAGTTCACGGCACGCGACGGCTACAACGTGAGTTGCGATGTGCCCGGCAAGTACAACTGCCCGGAGGCCGATGGTCCCGATGCCGACATCGGGCAGCCGCCCATACTGGTGGACTTGCCGGGCGGCGGACGCAGCCTGCTCGTTGGCGCCAAGAGCGGCATGCTGCGCGCCCTCGATCCCGACCGTGAGGGAGCCACACGCTGGGAGTATCAGGTAGGCCCGGGTGGCAAGCTCGGTGGACTGCACTGGGGCTCGGCCACCGACGGGCGATTGGTGTTTGCTGCCTACGGCGGCCAGCTCATCTCGGCTGTGGCCGACTCCACCGCGCCCGGCGGCATGCGCCTCGTGGCCGACGCATCCGCCGGTGGTGGTCTCGTGGCGTTGGACGTTCGCACAGGTGCCCTCCAATGGCGCGCTCCCGCTCCCGTGTGCGACAAGCGTCCGGGCTGCAGCCCGGCACAAAGCGCGGCCGTGACCGTGGCCCATGGTATGGTCTGGTCGGGCGCGCTCGACGGACATTTGCGTGGATACGACGCGCGCAGTGGACGCATCGTGTGGGATCAGGACATGGTGCGCGACTACCCGACGGTCAACGGCAGCGGTGGACGCGGCGGGTCGCTTGACGTCGGCGGACCGGTCATCGTGGGCAACAGTCTCTATGTCGGCGCGGGATATGGACTCTATGGCGCCATGCCCGGCAACGTGTTTCTGGCATTCACGCGCGTGGCGCGCGGTGGCGGCAGCGGCAACACGCGCAGCGGTAACGCGCGCAACGCGGGGACGACGCGATAACGCCCATCGACATCAGAAAGCCAAACGGAGAACCGGCCGGCGGACACCGGGCATACGCGTCGTGTGCCAACTGGCCACACGGCTCAATGCGTGCTAGCGTCTCCCACATCTTCCAAGGGAGTCGTCATGCCACGCACCGTGCATCCCGAACGACACTTCACACATCGCGTCGGCTGGCTCCGGGCCTCGGTACTCGGCGCCAACGACGGCATTGTCTCCACCGCAGCACTGGTTGTGGGCGTTGCCGCCGCCGGTACGGAGCGCCACGGCCTCCTCGTCACGGGGCTCGCGGGTCTCGTGGCGGGGGCCATGTCGATGGCCGCCGGTGAGTACATCTCCGTGAGTTCACAGGCCGACACCGAGCAGGCCGATCTCAAACGCGAGCGGCAAGAGTTGATCGACGATCCCGCGCATGAGTTGGACGAATTGACAGCCATCTACCGGGCGCGTGGTCTCGACGACACGCTCGCGCGTCAGGTGGCCGAGCAACTCACGGCATACAATGCACTGGAAGCCCACGCGCGGGACGAACTCGGGATCACCGAGGCACTGTCGGCGCGGCCCGTGCAGGCAGCGCTGGCTTCTGCCGCCACCTTTGCGGTGGGGGCCGCTCTCCCGCTGTCGTTGGCGCTGATGGTTCCGGCAAAGGCTGTTGTCACGGTCGTATCGGCGGGATCGCTGGTGGCGCTGGCGGGCCTGGGTGCGTTGGCCGCTGGCGCAGGGGGCGCAGGTCGCTGGCGCGGTGCAACGCGCGTGGTGCTGTGGAGTGCCATGGCGCTGCTGCTCACTGCCGGCGTAGGGCGCCTGGTGGGCGAGCCGGTGTAAGCCGGCCCTGCAAGCGACCTCGCACGTTCAACGCCAGGGCGCGGCCGCCACGACCTTCTGGGTTTCGCCACAACGCCGCTTGAGGTGACGGCCGCTGGGATCGGGAAACGACAACAGCGCCGCCGCAATCGTATCCGTCCGCGAGCGTGCGTTCTTGAACGCCGCATCACAGGCATCGGCGCTCGACACCGCATGCATAGGTGCCATGGCCAGCCAGGCGATGAACACGCCGAGGCCAAGAAGAATCACCGCACCGCCACTGTAGCGCAGGGGAGATGGTGTCAGCGCGGCGTCCCTCGATGATTCGTCAGGCGCTGCGTTCTGCTGCTGTTCATGCTCAAACATGACGCTCTACCTCCAGTTATCGCGGGACGTCCGTGATCGACAGCAGATTGCCATCCGGATCCTTGAACCACGCCACACGTGCGCCGCCGGGCGCCTGCCAGAGATCGTTGGCATCCTGCTGCAGAAACGGATAGCGCTCGAACACCACACCGCGCGCACGCAGCGCCGCTGCGACCTCTACCGCATTCCCCACCTGCCAGCCGAGCGCGGTGAAGGGATGCGGAGTCAGTTCACGCACCTTCTGCAATCGCAGTGGAACGCCGTCCATATCAAACACCACCGAAAACTCATCATCCGACAAGACCGGCAGGCCCAGCGTGTCGGCGTAGAATGCCCGCGCGCGATCCGGCATGGCGGTGGCGAGAAAGGCAACTGGCGCGCTGCTGCTGAGCATGAAGCGACCCTCGAGGCTATGGCGTGCGCATCGGCAACCGGCAATCGGATTGACCGTCAAGCACATAGCATGCGGCCAAAACGAGCAGTCGGCAAGAAACCCGCGCGCCAACCGCCCTATGAATTCAGCGCGCGAACGGCGGTGAGCTCTTCGTCCGTGAGCCCGACACGACGCAGTGCTGAGAGAATGAAATCCGTCTTCCCGGCCACATAGCGCGTCATGTCGTCCGCATGCTGACGGGCAAGCTGCTGCTTGAGCTCGCCGTATGCCCGGGCCAGGACAGGGTCGGCGCGAAGCAGGTTGCGCAGCCCCAACTGGTTCCGGCAGCTCAGACTGTCCCGATGACTGGCATACAGGTGATGACGCGGCAGACCGTCTGGCGCATGGAAGGCTTCACGGTCCGGAATGCCCAGATCGCCACGATGCCGATATCCAATCGCGGCCAGCGCCGAAATAATGGACGGAATGTCGTCGCGTGAGGACACGACGAGACAGGCATCGATGACCGGTTTGGCTGCCAGTCCAGGCACGGCGGTGCTACCCACATGCTCGAGGCTCAGCGCCAGATGGTGAACAGCGGGCCAGATCAACGAGTGAATCTGCGCGAACTGCTGTGGCCAGTCGGAATCGTACGCGCGAACCTCAACCCGGGTCATGCCGGTCTCCGCTGAATGTCGTGCCGTCGAGTCAATCCGGCGCGTATCTCTCAATCTGCGCTTGCGCCAGGGTGTTGTATGATATTCCCCACCATGCGCCAACCGAAGACCTCCGGTCGATACACGCCCGCCAGGTATCGAGGCCGCTTCTCGGCACCGGACGATGTCTGATTTCTACAATACAGGTCGCGCCGGTCTGTCTAGCATGTCCACTCGCTTCCCTTTCACGATGAGGAGATGGACATGCAGCAACCCAACGCCGTGGGCTGGTTCGACATCTACGTTGACGATATGGAGCGCGCCGTCGCGTTCTACGAGGCAGTGTTCGCGCAGACTCTCGAAGCCATGGGCGATCCAACCGGCGAAACCATCATGCGCAGTTTCTCCGGCAACATGAGCACCTACGGTGCCGCCGGGGCGCTGGTCAAGTCCGCGCATGCGCGACCCGGAGCAGGCGGCACGATGGTGTACTTCAGCGTGGATGACTGCGCCGTCATCGAGCCGAGGGTGACTGCCGCCAAGGGGACCGTGCTGCGGCCCAAGTTCTCCATTGGCCCCTTTGGCTGGGTGTCGATCTGCGTGGATACCGAAGGGAACCTGTTCGGCCTCAACTCCATGAAGTGAACTTGGCCCCCCGCCCGTCGGCGTCCGGTGCGCCGACGCGCGGGGCGCCGACGCGCGGCAATGGAGCAGTTGCGGGACGAATCAGCCGGGAATGGCGCTCACATGCCCTGCAACGACACGCCAGACGCCATCGACCTCGCGTGCCCACATGCGGGTGTAGCGTACCGGGCCTTGCATCACGAGCGCACCATTGGCCTCCACCGTAAGGCGCGCGCGCAATGCCACCACCGCAACGTCGGCGCCCACACGGCGAATGCGAAGTTCCTCCGGTTCATGCGCCCGGATGCGAACCGCACCTGAACGATGCATGGCCAGGTCGTCGGCTTTTGAGGCCAACTGACCATCTGGACCGGTGAACAGCAGATTCTCGGCGATGAGTGTGTCGAGCGCGGACACATCGGCCGAGACCTGCGCGGCACGCAGTCGAGCCTCGAGCGTCACGATGTCGGGATCGGCTGGGCCAATCAGCACCGACTGCAGGAGGTTCAGATCTGATACACTGAGTTCGGTCATGAGAGGAATCGAAGGTCGTGAGGTGCCGCCGTGAAGCACGATGCGGCCCAGGAATGGCCGACACGATACATCTAGTCCGCACCGAATGTGAAGATCGTCACCGGCGCCGCCTCGCCGCCCAGGGCCTCGTAGAACGCCAGGGCGTGATCATCTTCGTTGTCCGCCGGCACGAAGGTCACGTCAATGCCCTCGGCCGATCCCAGCACCCGCAGCGTTTCGACCAGCGCGCGGCCGATCCCGCGGCGCTGATAGTCTGCATGTACCGCCAAGTCGTAGATGAACAGCTCGCGACTCTCACGTCGCGTCATCGGGAGCACGTGCGCGGTGAGTCCGCCTACAGGCTGCTCGCCCAGGAATGCGCCCAGCAGCCAGAAGTCGGCACGCTCCAGCAGCGTGCCGACATAGGCGTCGGACAGCAGCGACGAGGGTTCCTCAAAGACGGCATGCATGAGCTGGAGCGTCGCCTGCGCCTGCGGGACGTCCTTGCGGGTGAGTCGCCTGATGTCTGTGGAGGTCATGCGCACAATCTGTCGAAGTGAAACGCCGCTAGACTTCGAACCGATACCCCACCTTGCGCACCGTGATGATATGCACGGGTTTGGCCGGCACCGGCTCAAGCTTCGCCCGCAGCTCGGAAATGTGAATGTCCACCGTGCGGGTACTGACGTCCTGTTGATACCCCCACACGGCGCGCAACAGATCCCCGCGGGTCACCACGCTACCTGCCCGATCCATCAGGGCCACCAGCAGCTCGTACTCCTTGGGGGTCAGTGCCACGGGAGTACCGGCGCGCGCGACGCTGCGCGCCGGCCGATTGACCACGATATCGCCAAAACGGGCGGACGGCGAGGCAGCCACGGAATGGCGTGCACGACGCAGCAGTGCCTCGACGCGGGCCAGCAACTCCATGGCCCCGAATGGTTTGGTTACATAATCGTCGGCGCCGAGGCGCAGTCCGCGAACTTTGTCCGCTTCCTCGCCGCGCGCGGTCAGCACGAGAATGGGCGCCTCAATGCCTTCGCCCCGCAGTTCGCGAATCACGCGATACCCATCAAAGCCGGGCAGCATGAGATCGAGGATGATGAGATCCGCGTCCCGTTGTCGCGCACGGTCTACGCCGTCGGGGCCGGTACCGGCCACGGCCACATCGAATCCTTCACTCTGCAGCGCGGTGGTCACGGCAAAGGCGAGATCCGCGTTGTCCTCTATGACCAGGATGCGGGTCACGTCGTGCGTGTCTCCATCATGCTGAGGGGCAGTGACACGACAAAGCGTGCACCCGCCGCCACGCCAGTATCGGATTCGTTGACGGATTGCACCTGCACATCGCCTCCGTGTGCCCGCACCAAACGACGCACCACAGCAAGCCCGATGCCGGTGCCACCGACGGCACCACCCATGTCACGCGACAGGCGATAGTACGGAGCGAATATGGCCTCCCGTTCGCTTGCCGGCACTCCGGGCCCCTCGTCGGTCACTTCGAGCGTCCAGCGGGCCCCCGCGCGGGCAGTCGCGACGGTGACGGTCTGCCCGGTTGGCCCGTAGCGCACGGCGTTGTCCAGCAAGTTGAGTAGCACCTGACGTAGCGCTCCACGGTCTACGTCGGCGGTGAGTGCTGGTGCAAGTTGCAGCAGCAGTCGCACGCCCCGTGCCGTGGCCAGTGGTTCAAATCCGGATACGATCTCCTCAACGTCTACGCTGATGTCGGTCGCCGTTGGCGAAAGCGAAGCGCGTTGCGAGCTGGTGAAGCTGAGTATGCTCTCCACCAGAAACGTCAGACGGCGCGCCTCCTGATCGATGATGCGCAATGAACGGTCACGCCGCTCCTCGGTGGGCACCTTGCCCAGTCGCAGCAGTTCAGCCAGCAGACGGATCTGAGACAATGGCGTGCGCAGCTCGTGAGAAACGCCCGAAACAAACTCGTCGCGCAGCCGTCCCAACTCCTCCTGTCGACGATACTGGTAGAACAGCAACCCGAGCAGCATGACCGCGAGAACTGCCGTGGCCAGAATCTCCGGGAGCCGCGAACGTGGCAGCCCACCAATGATGAGCTGACCGGCCGCTGTCGGCACGATGGCAACCTCAAACTGCAGTCCGCCCTGTCGCGGCTCGAGAGAGTCGCTGGCCGCGTAGCGTGTGTCGGTAGCCACGCGATTGCGATAGACCAGTGCACGTGCAGGGGTACGCACCGTGATGGTCAGGATGGAATCGATGTGCAACCCACGCGTGAGGGTGCTGGGCAGCACCGGCTGCGACGACAGCACCAGTTGCACCGCACGTGACACCGGCGTCTCGGCCGGCACGGCGAAACCGTAGGCAAGCAGTGGTATCCCGCTCGTGTCGACGGACACGGCATGCGTGAACAGATAGGGGCGCGCGTCGATCGCTCCGAAGATCGTGACCAGATACTGCGAAGTCAGCGGCACGCCGATCGGTCGCGTGCCAGACGGATTGGCAAAGGCCGGTTCCACACGACTCGGCCCCTGCACCTGCGCCAGTACGGTATCGCGGATCCGGCGCAAAGCATCCGACGTTGCAAGCGCGGAAGCACTGGCCTCAATGCGGCGGTCGGCAAACGTGACCTGATAGAAGAAGCTGATGCCGTCGAGGCAGCGGCAGATGGTGCCCTGCTCTTTCACCAGTTGCGCGAGGCGCTCTGCACCAAGCACCGGCGTTGGGCCACGGGCGTTGATCCAACGCACCACCGGGTCGAGCGCCTGCCGGTGCTGGCCCATCATGCGCGCCATAGTGGCGCTCTTGAGTTGAAACGCCGCAAAGCCCGCGTACTCCTGGAGAGTGCGCTCCGTCAATTCGTGCTGAGCCCGCGATGCCTCGACCGCGCGATAGGCCAGCAACGCCGTCAACCCCACGGCAAAGCACACCAGTCCAATCATGATGGACGGGGTCAGAGCGGGAGGACGCGGCGAGCGGTGCTTCACGCCCGGAATCTACGCAGCAACCAACGCAGCGGGTCGTCACGTGCCGATGGCAACGCAGTGCGAACACAACTCTTACAATCCGCCAACACCGGGAGGGCCGGCGGCCACGTCATACTGTCGAAGGTGCGCTACCTGGCAACGGACCAGTATCTGGTGCGCCCCCACCTCCATGGAGTGCGCACATGCTCTCACGTCGTGAGTGGCTCGGTCTGTCCCTTGGCGCCGGCGGGAAGCTGCCATCGCTCGGTACGTCTTCCGTGGCAGCACTCACGTCTTTCTTTGAGGGGCAGCGCCACTTTCGTGGCGGACGCGTCAACCCGGCACCATTGGCCTTCACAACGGCTGTGCAGGCAGACAGCAGCTTCGCGGCGACTCCCAGCGACTCCCAGCGACTCCCAGCGACTCGCAGTGGCGCGGGCGCTCGCCCTACGTGCCCGACGGGGCCGCTGACATGTGCAGTGGGACCGGACAACCTGCTGTTCGAATTTCTTAGCGGGCCCTTTACGCCCCAACAGACGATAATGATGGGCACGTCAACGAACTCAGCCGTCCGCCCCTATGTCGCTCGTCACCGGCCCTTTTCTCAGCGCTCTCATCCTCACTGGGGTGTTTGCGCTCATGTGGAGCAACTACCGGGAGCGTTGGCTTGGCTACTGGGCCATTGCGTCGGCCATTTGGGCGGCGCGGTACCTGATCGCGCTGGTTTTGGACAACTACCAGTATGACGTCGCCGCGCACGTGGTGCCGCTCATGGCCATCGCGCGTGGCTACTTTCTGTTGCAGGGTGGCTACGCGCTACTGGAACGCCCCATGCCACGCTGGTGGTTGGCGACGTTTGCCGCGGACTTTCTGGTGCTGCTGTGGGAGGTGCTTGCCGGTGACGTCATCATTGCCGGCGCTGTCGGTGTACCGCACTATCTCCTGTTTTCGACGGCCACGATTGTCACGGCCGCCAAGATCACCCTGACCAGACGGCAGTGGGGTCGGTCGGCAGTATTCGTCGGCGCATTCCTGACGCTGATCGGCATTGCCAATCTGACCTTCCCGTGGCTGTCGTCGGAGCCCGGGTGGGCGCCTTTCATGTTCATGCTGGCGCATGGCGCACAGCTTGGCGTGGGATTCAGCGCCCTGCTGCTCTTTCATCGCCGCGCGACCATGGAGCGCGACGAGGCGCGACATCGATTGGAGATCGCGTTGTCACAGGCGCTCAGTGGCTACCTGCCCATTTGCGCGCACTGCAAGGCCATTCGTGACCAGCACGATGTCTGGCAGCCCTTGGAGCGCTACTTCTCCGATCGTCACGTCGTGGCCTTCAGCCACGGCGTGTGCCCGGAGTGCGAAGTCATTCACTACGCCGAATTGTTGGAAGAAGCCCGGTAGTTGAACCCGATCACGCGACCTTCGGCAACAGCAGCGTGAAGGTCGTGCCCCGCCCCACAGCGGTGTCCACATGCACACCGCCACCCGACTTGACCATGGCGTCGTAGAGCATGGAAAGGCCGAGTCCCGTTCCCTTGCCCGGTTCCTTGGTCGTAAAGAACGGATCGAAGCACTTCTCGAGCGTTTCCGTGCTCATGCCCGTACCCTCGTCCATCACCGCCACGGTCATGTACGTGCCAGGCCCGACCGGTGGAAATGTCGGTAGCGTCTCCTCATGGACCACGCGCACACCCGTTTCGACGGTTACCGTCCCACTGGTTCGACCTGCGCTGGTCGTGGCATCGCGAGCATTGATGATCAGGTTCAGAATGGCCTGTTGCATCAGGTTCACATCGACTTCCACCAGCCCGTCGGCGACTCCCGTCCGCAGATCGAGCTGAATATTGGCTGGCAACACCCGCTCCAGCAGACGTCGCTCAGCGACCAGCAACTGATCGAGTGTGGTACGCGAGGTCTGCGACGGGGCTCTGCGACCGAAGGCCAGCAGTCGACGAGTGAGCTCGGCGGCTTGCTGTGTGGCCTGTTCGATTTCATCGAGGTAAGTCGTATCGGTTCTGCCATCCTTGGGTTCGTCACGTGCCAGTTCGAGATTACCCTGGATGACCGTCAGCAGATTGTTGAAATCGTGCGCCACACCGCTGGCCAGGCGCCCCAGCACTTCCATCTTCTGCACTTGTTGCAGGTGCGACTCCAAGCGCTCCCGTTCCCGTAAACTGGCCGCCAGGGCGTCGTTGACACGCTGCAGATCAGCGGCCTGCGCCACCAGAAGCTCGTTGGACTCGGCGAGCGCATCGGCCCGCGCCTGCTCACGCTCGCGTTGACGCGACAGCGCGGCATCACGAACCAGCGCTTCGACACGCGGCAACAAGGGGGGAAGAATGATGGCCGTGAGCAGCGACACCGCCGCGGTGGCGACCATGGTGGTGGTCTCCACGGCACCGCGGTTGTCGCCCAGCGGGAGCACCCCCATGACGTGGGTTGCACCACAGAGCACAATGAACGCGCCAAAAAGAACAAAGACCACCTGAAACGGCAGCTGATCCCGCAGACGCACCACCAGCACGAGGATCGTGGCGGCGATTGCGAAGTACGAGATTGCCGTGATGATATCGGCGGCCATGAACAATTGATGCGCTGCGGGCGACAGACCCGCCGGAACCCCGTGTGCGCCGTATTGCACAACACCCGAGGAGATAGACCAGACAGCGACGGTAAGAGCCGGAACAGTCATCGGGTCAGTTTGTCGGGAGAAGGAAAGCCACGTCAGCCGGCTATACGCACCTTGGTGTACACTTTCCTGCAGAACATACCCCGATTTGCACTCAGTGGACACCACAGACAGACTCGACCATTCTCGGCTTACGGCAGACACGCTGCGCGAGGGCACCGCGACTCTCGTTCGCGTGGAGCCGGGCTTTGCGCGTCTGGTCCAGGCCCATGGTCCGCCGCCACTCTGGGTGCGCGCGCCCGGGTTTCCGACCCTCGTACGGCTGATCCTCGAGCAGCAGGTGTCGCTGGTATCGGCCCGGGCGGTCTACCGGCGGCTGTGTGAGGCCGGCGGTGTACGGGGTGGGCGGCTCTCCGCCCGCCATGTCGCGGCGCTGGGTGAAGACGGATTGCGCCGGGTGGGATTCACTCGGCAGAAGGCCTCATATGTCCATGGCCTCGCGCAGGACATGATGGCCGGACGACTACGCCTTGGTACAATCGATCGACTGCCTGGCACCGAGGCGCGCGCGGCGCTGCTGGCCATTCGAGGCGTCGGCCCGTGGACGGCCGACGTGTATCGTCTGGTGGCGCTGCGCGAACTCGATGTCTGGCCGCATGGTGATGTGGCGCTGGCTGACGCGGCCCACCGTCTGTTGGACTGGCCGTCGCGCCCGGCGCAGGAGGCGCTCACCGCGCATGCAGCACAGTGGGCACCCTGGCGATCGGTGGCGGCGCGGCTGCTGTGGCATGGGTATCTGTCGCAACGCGCCTCGCGCTGAAGACCTCGCGCTGAGCGGCTCGCGCTGAGCGGCTCGCGCTGAATGCCTTGGTCGGTGACACACCACCATACCACCGGGATTCGGATCAGACCGCATGCTGCTTCGACTGCTGATACACGTGCAGCAGGTCCTTGCGCAGCAGCGCGTATGACACACCGTGTCTGGCCAGAACCTGCGATACGGCCGAGTCCGAATCGCGGAGAAGTGCGAGCAGCAGGTGCTCCGTGCTGTACTGCTCCGTCCCCATGGCGTCAGCCTCCGGCCATCGCCAGGTCATGGGCCAAGGCGAATGCGCGATGGGCGCGTGTCGTGAGGTAGGGTCGGTTCATCACGTTGGCTCCTCGTGCCGTGGTCGTGTGCGTGGCAGTACCGACTTGACCGGCAGACGCGCCTGAAACTGCCGCATCTCCTCCCGCAGCCGTTCCTTCTCGTCATGCAGGCCAAGGCTGTCCAGACTGATGTAGTACTCCGAATAGGCATCCATGGCCTCAGCGGACGCACGCGCGGCTTCGCGCATGCTGCCGATGTGACCCTCTTCAGCTTTGGGCCACCATTGATAGAACGCTTTCACCCGGCGTGAAATGAGGCCACCGAAGAACTGATGGATCCGATCCCGATCCTTTCGTTCACGCAAATGGTAACCAAGGACGACAATGTCCTCGCCCCCACCACTGTGTCCGTGATTCGCATGAATGGTCCGGATGAGCTCATCAAAGCGCTCCGCGTCGATCCACGCCTGAAATAGCTCCCCCTCAAGCTGCCTCGCTTCCTCCGCCGTGAGATCGCGCCCCAATGCACGGGCGCGCTGCGACCAGAGGCGTTCGTACTCAACAGAAAAGGAAGGCATAGGCAAAGGAGGGTCGTTGGGTGTCGGGCATATTCAGGGTACCACAGGCCGTGCCACCCTGTCGTCTTCGGCGCGAGGGGACCAACGGTTCGATCAGCCCTGCAAGCTGTGGCTCAAATTCTCCAGCCACGCTGACCGGAAGCAGACCGGCACATCCGACCACGGTTCCATCTGGGAAGGGAGACGGTGATGCCTCGTTACGGTTCGCCTCGAGCATCCAGAGACCGAGCGCCTGCGGCGCCAGCGCGCAACATTCTGTGACGGTGGCCATGGCCTCGTTGCGATCGATCACCCGATCGTCCCAGAGAAACCGGCGAACCAGGGGATCCGTCCACAGAGTCCAGAGAGCCTCACCATCCGTTTCGGTTGCCGGTCGAAGCACCAGCCGCGCAGTGACCAGAGTGGGCTGCATTGTAGCGTCAGCAGGAAGGTGGTGATTGGGTGACTCGCAGCGCTGGCGATGCAGGTATTGGGTCTGCGTCAAGGTTGAGTACGGGATATGAACCCGATGACGGTGCCTTCCGGTGCCTGCACGTAGGCAACGGTTTGCCCCCACGGCATGTCGCGGGGCGGGGTCAGGGCTGATGCCCCAGCTTCGAGCGCACGCGAGAAGGCAACGGCGACATCCGGTGCCCAGAAGGCGATCTCCGTACCACGCACTCCATTGCTCCTGACATCGTCATAGCCGTCGGCAAGCATCAGCTCACCCGCAGCATGCGACGCAATGGCAACCGTCTGGTCAGCGCCAAGCATCGCAAACCCAAGGTCGCGATCATAGTAGCTTGGTTCGAGACCCGTCGCCTGCACATAGAAATCCACCGAGCGGGCCACATCGTCCGTGTACACCACGGCACACGCAAACGCGAGCGAAGACGTACTCAAGACACACCTCGTTGGTGAAGGACCGGCCACCTGCACACTACGTTCCTGTCGTGACTCCTGTCATGACGCCCGTTATCCACTCCCGGTAGTGGCTGAGCCGGACATTGCAACTTACTTGTCCATACCGCCCCGGAACCCGCGCGGTGCTCTGCGGATCAGACCACGAGGTCAGCCCGGCCAATACCCAGTCCTGACCCGATTGCAGAAGTACAGGCCCGCCGCTATCGCCACTGCCAGAACCGCCCTCCAAGGGGAGCGCGTCCGGCGGCGCATCGAACACATAGCAGATCCATCGACCATATGCCGAGCTGATCCGGTTGTATGCACGCCGCAGCGTGGTGCGGTGTGGGTCGCTGAACGCATAGCCGGACTCGCCATTGCCGGTTGCTCCCTTGCCGATGATCTGGACGATCTGGCCGTACTCTCCCTCACCCGAGTTGACGGTCACCGCCGCCACATCAGTCACGGGGTCTGACAGCTTGAGCAAGGCGATATCGTCCGACGCGGCAAGTTGTGATCGGAACAGCGTCCAATCCCAGGTGGCGAGCGCCTGATCCAGCAGCGCTTGCACGGGTTTGCGGTAGCCAGGGTGAATCACGAGTCGCTCCACGTTGCGCGCGCGCCCATTGAGCATCACCTGCCGGATCTCCGACTGCCACGTCACCGCGTGCGCTGCAGTTACCACCCACTGTGGCGCGATGAGGACGCCATGGCCCTCACCCGGCATGTCCACCAGCGCCGGGAACACCGAAGCGGGAACGCGATACTTCGCATCGTCTACATCGTGGCGGACGACAATGGCACCACCCGCCGAGGACAGCACCACGAGTGCAAGACCGATCAACACGAGACGTCGACGCATGGAGACGATGCAGAAGAGTTAGGGAGAGTGGCGCACCGCAATGATATAACTGAGTCCATGCACCCCCCCGGCTCCGCCGGAGAACACGAACGGCAAGGTAGCATCCGACCGCGCCCCATCAGCCGAGTACCCGAGCTGCGCACTTGTGGCGCCTGCTGCGTAAAACATGTAGTGGCCCGGGTAGAGTTGGCGCGTCACACGGCCGGTGCGGGGATCGAGCACCACGTCACCCGCCAGCATGTAGGCCACACCGCCACCGCTTGGCCGCCTGAATGTGCCTGCGGCAAATCCGGTGTCGATGGCGCGCGCAATGGTCTCATGCGATGCACCGGACGCCAGCAGTTCACCAACCTTGAGCATGACCGGCAGGTACGTGTCCTCGCCGGCCGCGTCCCAACACGTCGGCTTGAATGCCGACGCGCCATAGAAGAAGGCGTCACGGTTGACCAGACAGCTGAAGCCGTTGCGTCCGCTGCGTACGCGCTCGAAGCCCCGAGCACCAAACACATACACGCTGGCGTCAGCCCGCAGATGCACCGGTGCCGCAGAGAGGGCTAGTTCCTGCTCGGCCTCACGCGGCAGCACCACATTCAGCGCCGCCATGGCTGCCGACACCGGATCGCTGGCCCGCTCCTGCGCCATCGCCGCATGTGGCCCGAGCAGCAGGGCCAGTACACCTATCACGCCACGCATCCGTCATCCTCGATTGATTGGTACAACGACTCACCGTACGGGGCGCCTGCGCAAACTCGACTTTGCCATGCGCTGCGCGTCGCGATAGACAGCCAGACGCCCTCTGCTGTCGGCGAGTTGCGCCGGCGTCTGCGCAAACTCCGAGATCACCGTCTCCTTCGCTCCGGCGGTGAGCAGCTCCGCGATCGTCTCAGCTGGAGCCGACCGCGCAGCGACATGCAACGGCGTTTCCCCCATGTCACCCACGGCGTTGGGATTGGCACCGTGCTGAAGCAGATACCGCACGGCCCATGGGTCGTTCCGCCAGAGATAGACGTGCAGCGCCGTATCGCCATCACTGCCGGTCATGTGCACCGAGTGCGCTGCAGGAGAGTTGCCCGCAGGAAACAGCACGTCTGCCGCAACCTGCAGCAACTCGTCGAGCGTTCGCGAGTCCTTCTGGTGCGCCATCGGTCAGAATCGATTGCTGATGTATGACGAGCCAAGCGGGGTGTCCGTGTGCGTCGTCATGGGGCGGCAGGTCGGTAGTGCATGGCCACCACACCATTCTGCAGCGGCATGGCCGACACCAGAGTGAGGCGGCGCGTGGTCGGCAGGCCCTGCTGGTAGAGCGTGGGACCGTGACCGGCAATACGCGGATGCATCAGGAACCGGTATTCGTCAATCAGTTCCAGCTGGTCGAGCGCCGTAGCCAGCTGGCCACTCCCCACCAGCACACCGGCGGGCGTCGCGTCCTTGAGCGCCTGCACGCCCGCACGCAGATCGCCGGCAATGTGGTGACTGTTGGTCCACGGATAGACCTGGCGCGTGGACGACACCACGTACTTGGGCTTGGACTCCAGCTGCACCGCCCACTCGCGAATTGCTGCCGGCGCCTCCACCTCACCGCGAGCCACGGCCGGCCAGTAGCTCTCCATCATCTCGTAGGTAACGCGCCCCCACAGCATCGCACCGCTCTCATTCATGAGGGCGGTATAGAACGCGTGTGTTTCGCCATCGGCGATGCCTACCCGATGGTCGACGCAACCATCCAGCGTGAGGTTGAGGCAGAAAGTGAGGATGCCCATGACGATAGTCTAGCCGCTGGCATCGGTGGCTGCTACATGCGAGGCGGCCGCAGACGACGCCTTGCGCAACAGATAGCCTTGCTCCGGTAGACTGGCTGTACGGGCCGCAGCCGCCCGATAGTGCGCACTGGCACGATCAAGGTGTCCAGCCATCTCGAACAGATGCGCGCGAACAGCATCGAGACGGTAGTGCCCGATCAGTCGCCCGCCTGCTTCGAGCTGCGTCAGCCTGTCGAGTCCGACGTTTGGGCCGTGCACCATGGCAATCGCGACCGCCTGGCTCAACAACACCATGGGACTGCTGGCCAGCTGCTCGAGCAGCGTGTACAGCGCCAGAATCTGTGGCCAGTCGGTCGACTGAAAGCTCGGCGCCTCGTCGTGAAGTGCCGCAATGGCCGCCTGAATCTGGTAGGGTCCGGGCGGGTTCCGCTTGAGCGCTCCGTCGAGTACTGCAAGCCCTTCAGTGATCCGGGCGCGATCCCACTGCGACCGATCCTGCTCATCAAGAGGAATCAGTTCCCCGTGCTCACCAGTGCGCGCAGCACGCCGGGCATCGGTGAGCAGCATGAGCGCGAGGAGCCCCGAAACCTCGGCATCGTTCGGCAACAGCCCGCGCAGCATGCGCGTCAATCGAATGGCTTCTCCGGAAAGATCAGTCCGATGGAGGTCAGGGCCGGCACTGCTCGCGTACCCTTCGTTGAATATCAGGTACAGAATGTGCAGCACACTTCGCAATCGCTCGGCCCGCTCAGCGTCCGTTGGTGTGCGAAAGGGAATCCCCGAGCGTTGGATGGTCTGCTTCGCCCGACTGATTCGCTGCGCCATGGTCGCTTCCGGCACAAAGAAGGCCCCGGCGATCTCCGAGGTCGTCAGTCCCCCGACGGCGCGGAGTGTCAGGGCAACCGCCGAGGCCAGTGTGAGTGCGGGGTGGCAGCACATGAACAGCAGCACAAGCGCATCGTCCTGCTCGACCTCGACGTCTGCGTCGGGTGGCGCGACGAAAGACCATTCCGCCCACGCGTGGCTCGCGAGGGCGTCCTCACGACGTCGTCGGGCCAGCTCGCTGCGCAAGTGGTCCGTGAGACGCCGCGTGGTGACGTGGTACAACCAGCCACGGGGGTTGGCAGGAATACCTTCGGCCGGCCACTGCTGCGCCGCCGCGAACAGAGCCTCCTGCACCGCATCCTCGGCTGCCGCAAAGTCCTCATGACGGCGCGCCACGGCGCTGAGCACCTGCGGCGCCAGATCGCGTAGCAGCTGCTCAACGCTCGTGGTAGGCGTGTCGGAGCTCACGCTTCGTCAGGGGGCGCACCGCCCATGACACGCCGCACCTCGATCGGCATGTTCAGGGGCACCCCACCAGGTCCCGGAGCGGCCGACGCCATCGCCGCGATTTCGTAGGCACGCTCGGGTGAAGCCACATCCACGATCCAGTAACCCGCGAGAAACTCCTTTGCTTCCGGGAATGGACCATCCGTCACCGGCTCCCCATTGGCGCCCGCGCGCACCAGCTTTGCCTCACTGGGCGGCATCAGCGCGTGCACATCGATCCATTCCCCAGCATCCTTGAGTTCCCGGTTGATCCGGTTCAAGTGATCCATATGGGCCTTGAAGTCCTCCTGGGACCAACTGAAGATCTCGTAGTTCCCGGTTCCTCGCGGCGCGTGCATCATGAGCAGGTACTTCATGGGTCTCCTCCCTCGAAAGCCGATGTTGGCGTGTGCGACGGTGCCGTCGTGCGGCGCTTGCATGGGATAGTCGGAGCCCGCGGTGAGTTCTCGACATGCCGGGTCGCCCAGGAAGCAGCAAATCCCAAACGGCCTCTATGGACTCAGCGAGGCGGCGGCGGCGTCACAGGGCAGCGTCCCGGACGCCGGTGGCAGCACGCGAAGGCCATCGTCGGCAGCCATTGGCGCCGTACAGCGATAGCGGGCGGGTTTGCCATCAGCGCCCGAATGGAATGCGGTCGCCGGCGCCATTGGCAAACGTGTCCGGTGCAATGCGGCGCAGAGGATACTTGGCCTCGCCGATGATGGCGACGAGACGACCTCCACCGTTCACCATGCTCAGATCGAGGCCATCGCGATACTGATACACGCCCTCGAACGCAGACAGCTCCCGCGAATTTGCCAGGGAGTCCGCCTTCGCGGGCTGTTGGGCCAACAGCACCGACGAAGGCAGCAACAGACCGGACAGACAGCGGACGAGCCGTCTGATGTTGCGCGAACTACGCGTCATGATACGCACGCTCCAGCGCCGCCACATCAAGCTTCACCTGTCATCATCGCGTCCATAACGGCCTGCACCTTGGCGGCATTCGGATCACGGATGAGCTCCGTGAAGCGACGCGGCACGATCTGCCAGGAGAGACCGAACGGATCCTTGATCCAGCCGCAGGCGGTTGGCGTTGCACCGGCCGCCACCAGCCGATCCCAGTACGCGTCAACCTCGGCCTGATCCGCACAGTCCACATACAGCGAGACCCCTTCCGAGAAAGTGAAGTACGGACCGCCGTTGTAGCCCATGAAGAGCTGGCCGCCAACAACAAACTCTGCCGACGAGACGGGACCATCGCTTCCCGTGCGCGCCACACTCCGGATCTCCGAGTCGGGGAACGTGGCGGTATAGAATGCCATCGCCGCCTCGAGTTGATCGTTGAACATCAGAAAGGGTGTGACCTTGTTCATTTGGCATGCGCTCCGCGACGCGGGTTCTGTTCCTGATCATCGATGAGCCACAATGATGCGGCCGCGGCGCGCGTGAGGCCAGAAACAGAACGCCTCGGTGGGCCCAGGCACCTGGGACGGTGTCAGTTCACAACGCGCAGCGTCCGCCTGAGCACGCCTGGCGTCCGCTTCGCGTACTCGCGGCAATTCCGGGTGGCGGGCGCGCCTATGCTACGGACATCACCCATCGCACACCCGAGCAACGCACCATGCACACCGCCACCATGCGCGCCGGCATCATGTTCGCCGCACTGCTGATCACGTCGGCACTGACCGCCCGAAACGTCAGCGGGCAGCCCACGCGGCCCATGCCCGCAACGCGCACGGCAGAGGCGTCCGCAGCGACAGACGCCCCCGACCTGCAGGGCCTCTGGGACTTCACCATGCGCGTGGGCGAGCGCTCTTCCCCCGGCTTCTTTGCACTCGGCCCGGTGGACCGGGGATGGGCGGGTTCCATCACCATGTACCTGACCAACACGCTGGCCGTCCGTCCCTTCACGGTAACCGGCGATTCGTTGCGAATGGTCGTGGCCTCGCGGGAGGGCGACGTGCGCTTCCTCGCCCGCCTGACTGACGGCGGACGCCGCATGGAAGGCATCGTGGAGTATCATGGCGGGGCGCGCCTGCCGATGATTGCCACGCGCCGTAGCCAGCCCGCGCCGTCCCCTTGATCGCCGCCTGCACCGGCCTCGATACTCCAGTGTGACGACTTCCGGAGAAGAACCCACGTCGGTCCATGCGGTGGAGCCTGTAGCAGACTCCAGGGTGGAGCGATACATCGTGCCGGTGGGAGCCGTCGTCCTGACGACGTTCTTCGCCATCCTGTTTGCGTTGCGCGGCAGTATCGCGTCCATCGACCGTGGCGAGGAACCGGAGTGGACACAGCAGTTGGGCTGGTCGCTGGCCATGTGGTGGACCTGCCTGCCCCTGCTGCCGCCACTCGCGGCACTGGTTCGTCGCTTTCCGGTTGGCCGCCCGCACCCCTGGCGCAACGCCGGACTGCTGCTGCTTGGCACGATGACCGCGGCGTGGCTGCGCCACGTCGTGTTCAGTCCGGTCGTGGTCGTGTTGAGTGGCGTAGCAGACGGTCAGGCCAGCGCGTTCGCGCGCATCCTCACCTACTTCACGGTCTTTCTCGTGATGGTCGCGCTGTTGCATGCCGTGCACTACTATCGCGCGGAACGTGCTCGGGAGCGGCGGGAAGCCGCCCTGGCGCGAGGCCTGGCCGAAGCACGGCTGGCAGCGCTTCGCACCCAACTGCAGCCACACTTTGTCTTCAATGTGCTGAACGCGGTGACCACGCTTCTGCATGCCGACCCAATGGCGGCCGACCGCATGCTCACGCGATTCGCCGAGCTGCTGCGTGTGATTCTGCACGATCAGGCGGAGGAGCATACACTCGAGCGCGAGCTGGACCTGCTGGCGCGCTATGTGGAACTCATGCAACTGCGGTTTGGCGATCGCATCAGCGTAGAGTGGCACGTGGAAGACGCGGTACTTGGCGCCACAGTACCATACCTGGTTCTGCAGCCCCTGGTCGAGAACGCCTATGAGCACGGGCTGGCGAGTCGGGTGTCGGGTGGACGCCTGCGCATCGCGGCGTCACGCGTTGGTGACCAGCTCGCGTTGATGGTGCAGGACGATGGCGTGGGTCTCGTGGCGAACGCCGAAACGCGGACTGGACCAGCAGAAGCGGAAACGAATCAAGGCATGGGGCTCCGCATCACCAGAGATCGCCTGCGGCAGTTGTATGCGGCGCAGTCGTCGCTGGTGCTCGAGCCGCCGCCCGAGGGCGGCATACGCGCACGGGTCACCCTGCCGTATCGTGACGCGCGGACGGAGTCGGCAGCGTCTGCCACATGAACCAGCCCATGAGCCAGTCCATGAGTCTGCCTATGAGCCAGCCCATGCAAGCGCCGGGTGATGATGTGCCCTCGACGGTCAGCCCCCGTTGGAACGTGCTCATTGCCGACGACGAGCCACTCGCGAGGGCCCGTCTGCGCACCTTGTTGGCCAGACACCCCGAGTTCGCCCTCACCGCGGAATGCGGCAGCGGCACGGCCGTGCTGGCAGCGCTTCGTGACGGGCCTGCCGACGTGTTGCTGCTCGACATCCGCATGCCCGGCCTCGACGGAATCGCCACCATCGAGGCCCTGGTCCGCGAAGCACCGTGGGCCGCGGAGCGTCCGCCCCTCGTGGTGCTGGTCACCGCCAGCGAAGAACACGCCATCCGGGCCTTTGATCTCGACGTGGTCGATTATCTCGTCAAGCCGGTCGACATCGATCGCTTCGATCGCGCCATGAAGCGACTCCTGGACACGCTGGCCACGACCGCCGACACCACCGACCGCGTGAGGGCCCAGACCCCGCGGGAGATCAATGCAAAGGGGACCTATCCGAAGCGTCTCGTGGTGCGTGACGCGCAGGGGCTGTACTTCGTGGCGGTCGCCGATGTGGACCGGGTAGAGGCGGATGGCAACTACGTGGCGGTGATTGCCGGCGGACGACGGCACCTCGTGCGTGAGTCTCTGCAGCTGCTGGCGTCACGCCTTGATCCGGCGGAGTTCGTGCGCATACACCGTTCGCACCTGGTACGCATTGACCGGATTCGCCGACTCACACCTTGCGGTCACGGCGAATACGAACTGACCATGACAGACGGGACCCGGCTCACCTCGAGCCGCAGCTATCGGGACGACCTGCGACGCCTGCTGGGATGATCTCAACCGGAGTAGTTGCGCAGCGACGCGAAGCGGCGTACCTGTAGCACATGTCCGGTCCAACCGAGTGGCATCGCATCCGCTCCTGCTTCGAGCAGGCGCTCCTGCTGGATGGCGAACCGCGTGCCACGTTTCTCGCGCGCCTTGCCACCACCTCCCCAGACGTGGAGATCGTTGTGCGCCGTCTCCTGCTCGCGCACGAGCGCACATCTGGATTTCTCGAGGGCACCGCGGCGGAAGCGCTCGACGGGTTCGGTGCCCTGCAGGATGTCGACTCGCTGCTCGCGCCACCAACACGCATTGGCCGCTATCGCATCGAGGACCGCATTGGAGAAGGGGGCATGGCCGTGGTCTATCGGGCCGTGCTCGACGATGCCGGACTGCAGCGCGTGGTGGCGCTGAAAGTGTCACACGTGGCGACTCGCGCCGCGATGGCCGAGGCCATTGTAACTGAGCGCGACGTCCTCGCGCGCCTGTCGCATCCCAACATAGCCCATTTGTACGACGGCGGTCTCACGGAGGATGGACGCGCATACCTCGTCATGGAGCATGTGGCAGGACAGCCCATCACCGTTCACTGCGCCGAACGGCGACTCACACTCAAAGCGCGGATTCGCCTGCTGCAGGATGTATGCGCCGCCGTCGACTATGCGCATCGCAATCTCGTCGTGCACCGCGATCTCAAGCCGTCCAATGTGCTCGTGACGCCGGAAGGGCTGGTCAAGCTGCTCGATTTCGGGGTGGCCAAGGTGCTCGACCCGGACGTCATGCAGCGGGGCGCGCTGGCAGCACGCACCATGCCCGCACTGACCCCAGCCTACGCCGCCCCCGAACAGTGGCGGCGAGCGCGCATCACCACCGCAACCGACGTGTGGGGGCTGGGCGTCTTGGCATATGAACTCATCACGGGGGCACGCCCTCACGCGGTGGAAGATCTGTCACCGGCGGCCGCCGAACGCATGGTTTGCAATGCACCGCCCGTCGCACCTTCGGTGGTCGCCAGCCGCCGTGGCCTGCGCCTCAACGTGCCGGCCGCCGGGGACCTCGACGCGGTGCTCCTCAAGGCGCTTCGGGTGGACCCGGCGGAGCGCTACGCAACAGCCGGTGCCTTCGCTGAGGACTTGCAGCTGGCGCTGGCTGGTCAACCGGTGCGGGCTCGCCCCATCACGGCAGGCTATCGGGCCAGACGCTTCCTTCACCGCCACCGCACAGCAGCCACGCTGGCCACCGTCGTGGCCATCGCGTTGCTCACTACCACCACGATGGCGGTGCAGCAGGCCCGAAGCGCGCGGGCCCTGGCGCTTCGCGCAGAGACGGAGCGGGCACGATCCGCCGCCGCCACGGTGCGTGCGCAACGCATCAACCAGTTTCTCCAGAGTGTGTTGGCCACCGCCAACCCGTCGTGGTATGTGAGCAGCGCGGAGAAGGGTCCGGATGTTACCGTGCTGCGCGCACTCGAAATGGCCGCAGCGCGCATGGATCGTGAGCTGGCCGAGGAACCGGAGACACGTGGCGACATCCATCATACGCTGGCCGATACGTATCGGGCGCTCGGACGCTACGCGGAGATGGGACGTCACTTCGATTCGTCGTTGGTCATCCGTGAGCGCGTATTCCGCGCCCCGCACCCCAAGATCGCAGACGCCATGTACTACGCCATGATCGGGGCGTGGCAGCGCGGAGACTGGGATCGCGCCGACTCTCTCGTGCGAGGCGCATTGGAAATGCAGCGCGCGCGGGACGAGGGCAACAACCTGCCGTACATGCTGGAGACGGCAGCGAGCTTCGCCATCGCGCGTGGAGAGTATCAACTGGGGGAGTCACTTGCGCGCGAGTCCGTTGCAGTTATTCTGGCGCGCTACGATTCCACCCACATCGCACATGTCGTCTCGGAAGAAGTGCTGGCGCGCGCACTGCTGCATCAGGGAAAGCGCGACGCCGCTGCCAGTCTGGCCGAGCGACTTGCGGCCCACTCTAGGGCGTCTGGCCGCTCAGACGCGGCGCCGCTGCGCATATACGCAAGCTTGGCCGCATTCGACGGTCGCCATGCCGAGGCCGACTCGCTGTTTGCCACCCTGATTTCCATGCACTCGAGCACCACACGCATTGACTTTCGTCTGCAGCGCGTGCGGAGTGCCCTGCTGCCATCTGCCCGCTATACAGACGCACGGCACCAGCTGGACTCGGCCCGCACGGAGATCGACATGTTGCCGCCTCCGCTCACGAAATGGCCCGTTGTGGACGTCGAGTGGCATGCATTGCAGGCCAAGTTGTCACTCGATCAAGGTCGTCGTGATCAGGCGGCGCGCGAGGCACAAGACGCCGTTGCGCATGCCAATCGCGCGCGGGGCAGCGCTAAGTCCGACCCGTTCTGGCGCAGTCGCGTGCTGGCCAATGAGGTCCTCGCCCAAACAGAGCTGGCTCAGGGTAAGCGCAATGCGGCCGTGGGCCACTGGCGCAAGACTCTAGCGGAATTGATGGCCCGCGATGTGCCCGAGGCACAGCGAGACTCCATCCGGACGAAGCTGCGAGAGCTCGGTGCAGGCGGCACACCGTCTCAGCCAGATACTGCGTCCTCGTCGAGCGCGTCGCGCAAATAGGCGCGCGCAAAGGTCCAGTCGCGCTTGACCGTGGCCAACGACACACCCAGCACCTTGGCCACCTCTTCAAGCGACAAGCCGGCGAAGTATCGCAGTTCGACGACTCGTACTGCGCGCAGCTCAATCTCCCCAAGCCGCTCCAGAGCATCGTCAAGCACCAGCAGGTCAAGCGTACCGAGCGTGGATCGACCTACCATATCATCCGACACATCATGCAGAGCAATCTGGACGCCACCATTGCGTCGCTGGGCCTGGCGCGCACGCGCATGCTCAACCAGAAGCTGTCGCATGAGACGCGCAGATACTCCGAAGAAGTGGTGACGGCCCGTCCATGCGGGCTGCCGCCCCCCGAGCAAGCGGATGTAGGCCTCGTGCACCAGGTCCGTCGGCTGCCACGTATGGTCGCGGTGCTCACGACGCAAAGCGGCGGATGCCAGAACTTTCAGCTCGGCATACACGACACGAACCAGAGACTCGGCCGCTCCGGCGTCGCCGCTGGCATAGGCTTCAAGAAGTTGCGTGATGTCGGACAACGGAGGGGAGGAGGACATGGCGCCTGAATTTGTCGCGCCACGCCGTCCTCGGCGAGGGGACACCCTGCGCAAACTGGCGCGCCCTCGCTCCGGTCACCTTGTACGCCGATCAGGCCCTGCGACGTCGAGCGACGACGCCAAGCCCCGACAAGCCCGCCGCGAGAAGTACCCACGTAGCTGGCTCCGGAACGGAGGTCGCCGGTGGCGTGAGTGTCCCGAACACCTCGACTTCTGCGAAGTTGAGATAGCTGTTGAGCGTCGACTGACTGATGCCAACATAGCGACCGGTCTGCGCCGTCAGTGGGGAAAATGTCTGCTGCTCATCACCACCACTTGTGAACGTGGTGCTCCACACCGCCACGGGTGAGGAGTTACCGAACGGCACATCGGCAAAGATGCCGAGCGTAGCACCGATGATGCGATTCTCGGTGCCATTGTCGACGCGGTTCCAGAAGGTGATGCTCTGGATGTCGTAGCTGGCGCCGAGATCCACGTACCACCACATCACCGGATTCGCTACGCTGACCTGTGCCGAATGATAGATGCCGCTGGCGAAGGTACCCACCTTGTCGTCGTCCACGGCGAGGGACGCAACACAGGTCGGGCACCCAGATAGCAGGTCATTGGAGAAGGCGGACTTGTTCAGTGCCACGTTCTGCGCTGAAGCGGCAACCGGCCCTGTGAGCAGCAGAAGGGCGGCTAGCGGGGCCAGTCGAGCGGTTGATGTCAGGCGCATCAGACGGCTGACAGTGAGGCGGCGAAGCGATCGAAACACGGTGGGATCTCCTGGCGGCACATGGTAGGCAGGACGCTTTTCCGGTCGAATACCGGCTGAGGCGGGATACAAGCCGAGGGCGTACCAAGTACAGGCGCGGAAGTCCGGCAAAATGGCTCAGACTTCATGTCCAGGATGTTCATCGGGACAGCGATGAGCCGTTATTTCCCCACTTGTCGCATGTACTGAAATGTGTGGTGCAAGACCACGGAAGTTGCATGATCAGGGCCATATCAGGTTCACCACCTGTGTCGGCGCTGACTCAGGTGTCCTTCCGAAACGAACGACCACGCTGTCTCGCACAACACCGGTGCGATCAAAGAACACAGAGCACTTCAGTCGCAGCGTGTCGGCTATTCCGGCAGGCAGGACGCCGGCAGGTGGCAGTGTGCCCGCAGCGCGAAAGTGACCATCCCGATCCGTGAGATCGACGGCGAAGAACCCCCCAGCGGGTCCACCACAGCGACTGACGAGTACTTCGGCGTTGCCAACGGGCGTGCCGTTGGCCATGCGCACGGTTCCAGCGACCACTCCGTAACCCGCCGGAGGGCCCCAGTCATCCACGATATGGTTGCCTGCTCCGTCGCATCCGAGTATGAGCAGCGATACACACGCCATCAGGCCACCTCGAGAACGCCAGATTGACATCGCCGCATCTCCTGACTGCACATGTTTGGAACTGGGTCTCAATCGACTTGACATGGGCGCGACACGCTGGCCAGTCGTCCATCGCCCACTTCTCCCAGACAAGGTTCAATATACCCCACCTCGGGAGATGCCTGAACTACTGTGCCACACCGCGAACCGCTCAGCAGGAGCAGCTCTACGGCGGCAGGTCCGACGGAATGAGCGAGTACACGACAGCATCGTGCGCTGTGCCATTGATCACCAATCGGTTGCGCGCCACACACTCCCTCGTGGCGCCGAGTGATTCTGCCACGCGCTGACTCGCCAGATTGTGCGTGAGCGTGACAATCTCCACGCGCGAGAGCCCGATCTCTCCAAAAGCCAGTCGGGCAGCTTCCCGCGCAGCAAAGCGGGCCACACCGCGTCCGGTATGTGGCGTGGCGACCCAATAGCCGAGATTGCCGAAGCGGTGCATGCGGTTGATGTGATTGATGCCTGCCCCACCCACGACTGCGCCACTCGCCGTCTCGAATATGCCAAGCGGGAACTCCGTGCGCGCGGCCCAGGCCTGCTGCGAGAACGTCACCCACGCCTCGGCCTGCGCGAGCGAGTACTCGGGCGAGCACCAGGGCATGGTGGACACCAGTTCGTCGAGCGATGCGCGAACCGCCGCGAAGAGCGACAGGGCGTCGGTGGCAATAAAGGGGCGGACGTGGTAGGGAAAGATGTCGGCCATATCAGCAAGTAACGTGGGTGGCCGCGCGCCGGCTATACCCGTCGTGGACGGGAAACCTCGCTTGGCCGTCGACCGGTCCACCGCTTGTACGCGCGCGAGAACGCCGCCGATTCGGAAAAGCCCACACGAGCAGCCACGGCATCGACGGTCAGTTCACCTCGGCGCAGCAGCGCATCGGCCACTTCGCGGCGAACCTCGTCGTGCAATCTGGCAAACGTCGTGCCTTCTCCTCGCAGGTGCCGGTGCAGGGTCTGCCGGCTGACCGACAACGTGCGGCATACCACGCCAAGCGCCGACAGGCCGGAGTCAGAGGCATCGCGCGGCAGAACGACACGCAGCACATCGGTCACACGCCGGCTCCACGTCGCATCCTGTTGCATCTGCCGCAGCAGCGCATCAGCATGACGAACCAGCACCGCCTGTACGGGTGCCGCCAGCGGTTCGAGCGGCCGCGCGAGGAACGCGGGGTCGAGGCATAGCGCGTTGCGGGGCGCACTGAATGTCACCGGCACCCGAAGGACCACGTCATAGGCGTCACGATGCAGGCGATCGACGGGCGCATCGTGCGTCACCTGCAAGGCGCGAACGATCGTCTCCCCACCGCGCCGGCGAATACCGGTGCTGAAGCGGGCAAACACCGATTCGGTGAGCGCCGGCCAGTGGTAGGCCCCGCTGGCCGGTCGCTGATCCTCCAGCCACACCCCGCAGTTGTCCTCGACGAAGCGGTAGCGCTGGGATGGAGTCCGTGCTCCGAAGTCCACCGCCAGCGTGGCATACCGGTTCAGACCATCGAGTGCATCACGAAGCGTAAGCGACGACGAGCTGTTGCCGGCTGCGCCCGGACCGGCAGGGGCTTCAGGCCGTGCCGCCGCCAACGCCGAAGCCAAGGTGAGTTGTGCGCACGGCACGCCCACACCGAAGCGCAGGGCAAACGTCGGATCGCCGAGCAACGTGGCCGCGGTGTCGAACAGCGCGCGCAACGTGGCAAGCGGCAGACGGCGTTCAGGCGTCTCCAGTGCGCGATCGTCGAGTTGGGCAGCGCGCAGGAGGTCCTGGGATGGCACTCCACAGTGCATGGCGAAATCCAGAACACCCTTGGCGTATCCGGCCGACACGGTGCCGGTTGCCTGCTCTTCGTCGTGCATGCTGGGACCCGATGTCATGGTTTCGCGACCAGCTGTCATGGTGTTGGCGAATGGGCCTGGCCAGCATGAAAGCGACCCCATGCATCGAAGCACACCATGCCAGACTCTGTGAACACTTCCCAGTCCCGACGGATGGCGGACGTCGACGGTTTCGCGGCGACGTCATTCGCCACGGTGCCAGACGCCGCCCCCAACATCCCCACCGCCCCTGAGCCCGAGCAGACCCGTGCCCAACTTCGGCGTCATGGGCGCTGGCTCATTGGCAGCCTGCTTCTCGCGCAGGCGCTTTTCGTACTCTACCTCCTGGCAACGTTCGGCCGGACGGTCATCGCTGGAAACGTGGCCGCCTGGTCGCAGCTCAGTGCCAAGGGCTGGGTAGCCGGTGATCGGGCCGGCAACACGGCAATGGTTCTGCACCTCGCGTTTGCCGTGCTGATTCTGTTGCTCGGCGCCATCCAGCTGTCGCAGCGGGTACGGCAACGTGCTCCCGCGCTGCATCGCTTGAGCGGACGGCTCTACCTGGGCGGATGCTACATCGCAGCCATCAGCGGACTGTGGCTGGTGTGGGTTCGCGGCACGGTGGGCGACCGCTTACAGCACATTGCCATCACGATCAACGCGTTGCTGCTGTTTGTGTGCGCCATCATGGCGTGGCGCACGGCGCGCGGCCGGCGATTTGCCGAGCACCGCACCTGGGCCCTGCGAGCCTTCCTGGTGGGCAATGGCGTGCTCTACTTCCGGATGTTTCTCGCGCTCTGGTTGCTGGTGTTCCGGGCGCCGGTCGGCTTCACCCCCAGCACCTTCAGCGGCCCGTTCCTCACCACGCTCGCCTTCACCGTGTACGTGTTCGGTCCATTGTCGGTGTTCGAGACCTACCGTTGGGCCGAGCGCAGTACCTCGCGCACGCGGCACCGTGTGGCGTCGGGCGTGATGATCGGCGTGGCGCTGCTTCTGGTGTGTGGCGCCATTGCCGCGGTACTTGTGCTCTGGATGTCCCGCATGCTGCGGGTGTGGCATTGACGATCCGGGTTGCGCTGTTGCCCCCGTCAGATCGCTGCACGCACACGTCGCCCACAACACCAAGCGGGATGGTGTGTCGAACGCGGCATGGATCATCATGCGCATTAGAAACGCACACCGGCCACTACCGGAAAGAAGTACCCGATCGCGTAGTCACCGGCCCCGTGATCGGTGAGGTTGGCGTGCACCAACACCTCCAGAAAGACGTGACGCGTGTGATGCCGCCCGGTGAGACCAAAGCCCGTGCGCACGCCGGGGGTCGTGCCATAAGGATTGCGCACACCAACTGTGTTGAGACGCTGAAGTCCAGCGCCAAGCGCGAAGTAAGGCGCCCAGTGGGGCGTCCGCGGACCAATCGTAATGGTACCGAAGAGCCCAAGGCTTGTGATGTCCGCATCACGCGAAGCCAACGATGGAGACTGTTCGCGGCCAGTCATCCTCGCATACTCCATTTCAACGCGCCATTGCGAGACACGACGCGGATGGCCAAGCACTACACCGGCGCGTGCAACCGGTCCCGTGTTCCTGAACTCGCCCAAGCCGCCCGACGGATTTGCGAGTCCAAATGACACGATTGAAGAGACAGCCTGTGCCTTGAGATGCGCAGGCAGGAATGCCAGCAGCGCAATGAGAATGCCAAGTCGCACGTGGTGCCTCATCAGACGATTGCGGCAGTCTGCGCGACTGGTCCCAGCACCCGGCGCACACGACAGCTGACACTGAATCTGCGCTCGCACCGTAGGAACGGCTACCGCAGCGCCGATGGCTGCCGGACTCCCGCCCTTCCTCCCTCGCGTCGCCCCCCATGCCCCTCTTCGAAGCCGTTCGCTTGGCGCTGGGTCAGATCCGTGTGCAGAAGCTCAAGAGCTTCTTCACCCTCCTCGGTGTCACCATCGGCGTGATGTTCCTGGTCGCCGTGGTCTCGATCGTCGAGGGCATGTCCACCTACGTCGAAGAAGACTTCATCGGTCGCTTCATTGGCGCCAACACCTTCACGCTCCGTCGCTGGCCCGACTTCACGGGGCCGGAAACCGAAGAAGAGTGGCGGGACATGCAGCGCTGGCCGCTGATGTACAGCCACGACGCCCGACACGTCGTCAACGTGCTGCCGAAAGACGTGAAGTGGGCCATCGAAACCGACGCGAATGCCACGGTGTCGAGCATTTACGCGCCGCGCCCACGCCAGACGACCATCTACGCGGTCGAAGGCGACTACTTCCAGATCAAGAACTACGACATCGTCGCGGGCCGTGCAATTGCCCAGGAGGAGTATCGTCTTGGCGCGAACGTGATCGTGATTGGCGACGAGGTGGCGACCTTCTTCTTCCCGGATCTTGATCCGATTGGCCGTGAGCTGCGCGTCCGCGGCGTGCCCTACACGGTGGTCGGACGCATCGACAAGCAGGGGTCGCTGTTCGGCATGTCCATGGACCGCTTGATCATTGGCCCGCTCGAATCCGGCCTGGGGCGCATTACCAATCCACGCGGCGACATCGACGGCATGATGCTGAAAGCCTCGAGCACCACAGCCATGTTCGACGGCATGGAGATGGTGCGCGAAGCCATGCGCGCGCGCCGCCATCTCCGACCGGGACAGCGGGACAATTTCTCCATCGAAACCTCGGAGTCCGCGCTCGAGGACTTCAATGAGGTCAAGAACGTCATGACCATTGCCGGCACGGCACTGCCGATGATCGGCCTCGTAGTCGGGGGCATGGTCATCATGAACATCATGCTGGTGGCCGTGGCGGAGCGGACACGGGAGATTGGCATTCGCAAATCCCTCGGCGCGCGCCGCAAGGACATCATGCGGCAATTCCTGGTCGAGGCCGCAACACTCAGTACACTCGGAGCCGTGGTCGGCATTGGTCTGGGGCTTGGTGCCGCGTGGGTCATTCAGGCCACCACACCACTGCCCGCAGCGGTCGCGCCCTGGTCTCTGGTGGTGGCCACGATGCTCGGACTTGGTGTCGGTATCGTGTCCGGCGTCTATCCCGCGCGCCGCGCCTCGCGGCTCGACCCCATCGACGCGCTGCGTCAGGAGTAGGCCATGAGCGCTGCAGCCAGAATCCTGAGTGTCTTCGAAGGCGTCAAGATCGCGATGAGTGCACTGCGCGCCAACAAGGTGCGCGCCGGACTCACCATCATGGGCGTCGCCGTTGGCGTGTATGTCGTCGTGGCCTTGTCGTCGGTCGTGCAGGGGGTCAATGAAAGCTTTGCGCGCGATGTCGAAGCGGCAGGGCCGACGTCCTTCTTTGTGTACCGGCGGCCGATTGGCGGCTTCCAGGTGTGCGACGGTACCGACGAAACCTGCCCGGAACGCCGCAACCCCATGATCACGCTGGACGAAGTGCGGATGCTCGAGCGTCTGCCGACTATTCGTTCGGTCACGGCACACGTGGCCACGGGCGGCAAGTTCCGCTACAAGGACCGTCAGCTCGACGCGGGCATCGAGGCGTACTCCGCCAACTGGACCGACGTGGACGCCGGCGACATCAACCCGGGACGGAGCTTCACCGCCGCGGAATACGAGGCCGCAGCCCGCGTGGTGATCCTCAATACGAAGCTGGCACAACGGCTGTTCTATGACTCGGACCCGATCGACAAGCGGATATTCATCGACGGTGTGCAGTTCACCGTGATCGGTGTCTACGACTACACCGCGAGCCCGATGGGAACCCCCACATCAGCGGGTGAAGGCAACGACCCCAAAGCCATCATTCCGTGGACCACCGGCAAGAATGCCCTGAACATGTGGGTGCTTGGCAACAACCTGATCGTGCGACCACGCGCGGGGGTGACGGCTGAGCAGGGCGTGGACGATGTCACGGCAGCATTGCGTGGCGCACGTGGACTGCGTCCGAGTCAGCCCAGCAACTTTGCGGTCGTCACGCAGGACCGGCTGATGGAGATCTACGACGAACTGTTCGGGACCTTCTTCCTCATCGGGCTGGCCCTCTCATCGGTTGGACTGCTGGTCGGCGGGGTGGGCGTGGTGGCCATCATGATGATCTCGGTCACCGAGCGCACGCGTGAGATCGGCGTGCGCAAGGCGCTGGGCGCAACACGCGGCACCATCCTCTGGCAGTTCCTCGTCGAGGCCGTGACACTCACCAGCATCGGCGCCTCGGTGGGCCTCATCCTCGGCATTCTCACGGCCGTGGGCATTCGCACGGCGTGGCCCGAGATTCCCGCCACGACACCACTGTCATCCATTGTTGCGGCGCTGGGTGCCAGCGCCGTCACCGGTGTCATCTTTGGGATGGTGCCGGCCATGCGGGCGGCGAAACTCGATCCGGTGGCAGCGTTGCGGCACGAGTAGCGGCGGTCGTGGCCACCGCGCGCTGCGTGGCAATCAACGCTGCCGTAAGCGCCAGTACGCCGGTGAACTGGTGCAGCACGCCAAGCGGAATGGGTACGGCCAGCAGCAGCGTGGTGATGCCAAGCACGAGCTGCAACGTGATGACCGTGGCAAAGCCGAACACCGCGCGCTGCACCATCTGCGGAAGCGCCCCCTGCCGTGCACGCCAGGCCAGCGCAAGCACCAGCGCGGTCACCGTCATGGCGAGCAGTCGGTGATGGAACTGCGCAGCCGCGGGGTTCTCGAACGCGTTGGACCACCACGGTGAGAGCATCCCATAACCGGGTGGCACCACCTGGCCACCCATGAGCGGAAACTCGTTGAACACCTTGCCGCCACGCAGTCCGGCCACAAAGCCGCCGGAAAGCACGGTGATTCCGAGCAGCGTGGTGGCCGCAACGAGCGCCGTGCGCCAGCCGTGCGACGTCTGCGACGCTTCGCGCAGTTCGGCGTCACTGCGTGCGCGCAGTTCGCTGTAGGTCCACACCGCGACCGCGAGAATGCCAAGGGCGAGTCCGAGGTGCGCCGTGAGACGATACGAACTCACACTGACGCGTTCGACGAGTCCGCTCTGCACCATGTACCAGCCCAGCGCACCCTGACCAGCGGTAAGCAACGGCAGCGCGGCGAGTCGCACGCGAAGCGACTTGGGCAGGCGCCCCTGCACGAGGAACACGAGATACGGAATGGCGAAGACCAGCCCGACGGTGCGGGCGACGTTCCGGTGGAACCACTCCCACCAGTAGATCCACTTGAACTCGGACATGGTGATGCCGGCATGCGTGCTGCTCGCCTGCGGAATCTGCCGGAATTTTTCGAGCTCAAGCGCCCACGCCGCGTCGTCGGAAGGCGGCAGCGCACCGGATACCGGTTTCCATTCGGTGATGGAGAGTCCGCTTTCGGTGAGACGGGTAATGCCACCCACCGCCACCGCAAAGAACACGGCAATGATGGAGGCCATCAGCCAACGGCGCAGCGCGAGTCGATCGCGGTCAGGCAGGGCGCCGGGCAGTCCGAGGTCGGTTGTGGTAGCCACCCCTGAACCCTGACAGGGGGGGCGGTGGGGGTCAAGGGACGGCGGTCCCTGCACCGTCAGTCCGAACGCGGCGCTGCTCGCCGACAACCCGCTCGATCAACGCGACGGCCGTGGCCATTCCGTCCTGCGCCTGCATGGCGGCGGCAATCCGCGTGGCGGCTTCCTTGAAACGGGGCTGCGAAACCAGCTCCGCAAGTGCTGCCCCCAGCGACTCGGCGTGGAGTCGCTTCTGCGGGAGCGGTGCGGGACCCGCGCCGAGCTTTGCGATACGATCACCCCAGAATGGCTGGTCGAGTCCGAATGGACAGATCAGGGTCGGACAACCGGCGCGCAGTCCAGCGGCGGTCGTACCCGCGCCGCCATGGTGGACAACGGCTGCCATGCGCGGAAAGAGCCAGGTGTGCGGTGCTTCGTCCAGCGCAAACACGTTGCTGGGCAAGGCCGCGTCTACGAGGCCACCCCAGCCGCGCGCGAGCACCGCGCGAACACCGGCCTGCGAAACCGCCGCGAGAATGCGCCGCGTGGCATCCGCGGCATCGGCACTGGCCATGCTGCCAAAGCCGATATACACCGGCGCTGGACCGTGCTCCAGAAAGCGCAGCAGCGCCGGCGGCGGCTGCCACGTGGCGCCGTCACTGTCCACCGCGTCGTCGAGAAACCAGTACCCGCTGACGTATGCGTGTGATGGCCAGTCGTGTGGGCGCGGCGAGACAGCGTCACTGTAACCATGCAGCACCGTGATGGGCACACCCGGCTGCAATTGACTGGGTGAACTGTGGCGCGAGTGTCCCTGTGGGTCGTGTGCCTTTCGCCATGTCCGGAGATAGCCGCGCGTCCCACGCGCCGTGAGTGATTCCACCACACGCCAGGTGAGTCGGTTGTAACGCCTGCCCAATGGCAGCTTCGGCATACCCCAGAACGGCACATCACCCGTGGCGACCTGCATCGGGATCAGTGGCGCCAGCACGGCGGGAATACCACGCTTCGCGCTGATCGACGGCATGCAGAACAGCTTGGGATGGTAGACGATGACATCCGGCCGCCATGCTTCGCTGGCAGCCCAGGCATCTGCGACGAGGCGCTCATTCATTGGCCGCACCTGCTGAAACACCGACCACGCGGTCCTGAGTCCGCCCCACACGCTGTCGAGCTGGCCAATGAGCAGACGGCCTGCCGGCGACTCGAGAAGCCGCAGCAGGCTGTCGTCGAGCGGCAAATGTGCAACACCGAACTGCCGAATCCACGGCGCGTACCGTTCGCACGTGCAGAGAGCCACGTCGTGACCGGCAGCCTTGAGGCCTCGAGCCAGGGCCAGGTAGGGCTGCACGTCGCCACGGGTGCCGATGGTTGCGATCAGGATGCGCATGCAGGGTCAGGTCCTGGCTGCGGACGAGCGAGTATGAACGGAACCTGCAGGCGTCAGTGTGCGCGCCGCTATGCTCATGGCTTCAGGTACAGCGCGGCGACGGCGTGCGCGAGTTCGAGCACCTTGCCGGGCGGCTGCTCACCATTGGACAGCAGAATGACCGTAAGCCGCTCGTCCGGAAAGCGGCTGATGGCCGTGCTGCTTCCCGGTGCGCCACCCGTGTGGCCCACGCGGCGCTTGCCACGGAACGGCGTCAGTCCGAAGCCCAGTCCGTAGGGCGCCAGGCCCTCGCGTGTTTCGGCCGGCGTCCACATCGTGGCCAGCGTACGTTGTGGCAACAACTGCTCGCCGTAGAGCGCCGCGTCCAAACGAGCCAGGTCGTGCACAGTCGACACGAGCGCCCCGTTGGCCTCATCTACAATCGGATCGAGCGACGGCGCTGCCTCGTATCGACCGGACTGCCACCGGTAACCTCGTGCCACATCGGCTTCGGGCGTGCGCCGCTGCAGGCGCGTGGCTGTCATGCCAAGGGGAGTGAGAATGCCCTGGGCAAGAAACGCCTCGTACGACATGCCGCTGACCGCGGCAATGAGTAGCCCAAGCAAGTAGTAGTTGGTGTCGCCGTACTCCCAGCGTTCGCCCGGCGGAAACTCCAAGGGCAGACACGCTACCTCGGCGAGCACATCACCCAACACGTAGTCTGCCTGCGACTTGGCAGTTGGGCATGGTGGTCGCTCGAACGCTGAGATGCTCGGTATACCCGATGTATGCGCCAGCAGCTGCCGCACAGTCACGGCATGCCACGCCTTGGGGAGCTGCGGCAGGTAGCGACCCACTTGGGCATCCATTGCCACCCGACCCTGCTCGACGAGTTGCATGGTGGCCAGCGCCGTAAACGACTTGGTGATTGATGCAGCCTGAAAGCGTGTCTCGGCAGTGACCGGGACACCGCGCTCGATGTCGGCAAAGCCGTAGCCCCGCGCGAGAATAATCTGCCCATCTCGCACAACGGCCAGCGCCAGCCCTGGCAGGTGCCGGGTGCTCATCTCGACGCGAATCAGCGAATCCACGGTGGTGACCGCGTCCGCCGAGGCCGTCTGCTGTGCCTGGGCGCGACCATGGAGCAATCCCAGTGTGGCGCAGGCTACAAGCAGACACCGCGACGCTGTCTGCAGTCGCTCGCATTCAGTACGAGTAAAGTCAGGACGCACGGCGCCTTGACTGCACAAACAGCATGCCGGCGAAGACGAGCTCGATGGCTGCGCCGCTGAGCGCACCAACAACGGATGGCGCGCGCGTCAGCGCCAGGACAAGACCTGCCGTGCACAGCAGCGCTCCGCATATCCAGTACGCACGTAGTCCATAGACGGTCTGGAAGGTCACGTAGCGCCCGCCGATGACCAGCAGCATGACCGGGAAGAACCATTCGACTCGGAGTACATGAACACCGTAGGCAATGGCGCACCCGGCGAGAAGCCAGAATGTGGTCTCTGCTGCGAGTGTGCCGAGCGGATTCCCGGATTCGTGCGTGCCCGAAGCCCCGAACAACTTGGCAATACCCACGCCAATCGGGTGAATGGCGGCGCCGCCCATCAGGAGGGTCAGCACACCAATCTTGTCGGACACCAGGGCCGTCACGAGGCCTGCCGCAAGCCAGACCAGGCCAGAGACCAGCACACCTGGTGCGCCGGACAGATACCCACGGCGCATGTCGGCCTGCGCCGCTCCTACAGTGAGAGTGTTCATTTCTGGTTCCGTTGAGCTACGGTCGCGCGCCACGGACACGTTCGAGTCCGTCAAGGATCAGCTCAAGTCCGAAGGCAAAGTCGAGGGTGCCATCATGTGAACCGTCGGCTACGCGCACGGTGATCTCATGCATGTACGGGTACAGACTGGCCGGCAGCATGGGCAGATAGGCAGCGGCAGCCGACGCGTATTCATCGGGGTTCACAGGGAAGTTCTGCTGCTGCAGCGCGAAACCATAGGTGTAGTTGTCCATGGCATTCCACGCCCGGTCCGTTTCGTGCCATGAGAAGCCCGCCTCACGCAGCGTGCCCAGCGTGGCATCGAGGTACGCGAGCATGTTGGGGCCGACGCTGATACGCGACACCACCAGCATGGGAGCCCAGGGATGGGCCGTCATGACCGCCAGTGCCGAATGCGCGCGGGCGCGCATGGCGGCCTTCCAGTCACTGCCGGGCGTGGGCCGCATGATTTCGCCGATCACCACATCGACCATGCCGTCGAGCAACTCGTCCTTGTTCGCCACGTGATTGTAGAGCGACATGGCCTCGACCTTGAGCGTCGTGGCCAGCTTGCGCATGGAAAGGGCCTCGAGGCCGTGCCGGTCGGCAAGCTTGATGGCGGCACGCAGAATGCGGTCGCGACTCAATGGCGCGCGGCGTGAGGAGGGCATGCGGGAGACACTACCGGTGCTGACAGCGTAAGGCAAGCGCGCGGAACGGACGAAACAGCTTGACCTCGCCATACTTACAGCGTACGCTTCTATGTACACTGTAAGTTCTTCTCGCAGCCCCCGGACTCCCCATGCGTCGTCTTCTTTCCGCCCTCGCCGGGCTGACCACTTTGGCATCCCCTGCCGCGGGGCAGGTGAGCTCGCCCGTCACCGATTCGACCACCCTGAGCCCGCCTCGCTGGCACGTCGGCTTCGCGGCCGACATTGGCCAGCCCGTTGGTGCCTTCAAGCAGCGGGTGAAGAACGCAGCGGGAGGACAGGCGCACGTCTTGCTTCGGCTCGACCGCCATGGCCTGACTTCTTTGCGCATGCAGGCGGGATGGCTCAACTACGGACACGAAAGCCAGCGCAGTTGCGTCGGAACGGCGCCTCACTGTCGTGTGGCCGTCAACCTCACCACGGCCAACGGCATCTTCTCAATGGCGCTCGGGCCGCAGTTCACTGTACCAGTCGGGAAAGTCCGGACCTTTGGCTACGGGCTGGTTGGCGTGAGTCGCTTCGCCACCGTCAGCGGGCTGGGAGGCGGCCTCGTTCCGGACTTCGTCGCCGCCGACGAAAACTTTGGTGACGGGGGCGTGGTATTGAGTGGTGGTATCGGACTACAGTTGCCCGTGCATCGCCGCGCCACCATCGATGCAGGTGTGAGCTACGAACACCACGGTGAACGAAGGTATCTCATCAAGGGCGGACTGACGGACCAACCCGATGGCTTGCTCGGCTTTGACATCAAGCGCTCGACGGCAAGCCTCTTTGCCATTCGCATTGGCGTGACCACCACATTGGGCTGGGGACGTCGTCCCTCAACATCGACACCATGACATCACTCATGAAGGCGGCGGTCTATCGACAATACGGGCCGCCCAGCGTGGTCAGGCTGGAGGAATGTCCCAAACCGGTGCCCGGTGCGAATGATGTCCTCATTCGGGTGCGTGCTGCGACGGTAACGTCGGCCGATTGGCGAATTCGCAGCCTGAGTATGCCGCACGGGTTTGGTGCTGCCGGGCGACTGGCATTCGGCATGAACGCACCACGTCAGCCAGTGCTTGGCAGCGAACTGGCTGGTGACGTCGTGGAGGTTGGTGCTGGCGTTCACACGTTCACCGTGGGAGACGCGGTGGTCGCGTTCACGGGCGCCAAGCTGGGCGCGCACGCGGAGTACTGCCGCGTACGCGCGGATGGTGTGATGGTACACAAACCATCTGCACTGTCGTATGAAACAGCAGCGGCACTCCCATTTGGCGGCACCACGGCACTCGACTTCTTTCGGCGTGGTGTACTGCGCGCGGGAGACCGTGTGCTGATCAACGGCGCATCGGGAACCGTGGGCTCAGCCATGGTGCAGATCGCCGTCCAGGCCGGTGCGGAGGTTACGGCCGTGTGCAGCAGCGCCAATACAGAAGCCATGCAGCAGCTCGGCGCTGCCCGCACGATTGACTACACACGCGTCGACTTCGCTGCAGGCGGCCAGCAGTACGACATCATTGCCGATACCGTGGGCAACGCACCGTATAGCCGCGTGCGCCCGGTCCTGGCAGCACGGGGACGTCTGCTGCTGGTGCTGGCCACGCTACCCGAGATGCTGCGTGCCCCGTGGGTGAACATCACCTCAGCACATCGGGTGGTGGCCGGCCCGACAGCTGAGCGGGTGGACGACCTGCAGACCTTGGTGGACATGGCGGTGGACGGACGTTTCACGCCGCTCATCGACTCCCGCTTCCCGTTCAGCGAAGTTGCCGCCGCGCATGCGCGGGTTGATACCGGGCGGAAACGGGGGACTGTGATCGTGACGCACGCCATGTAGAGCGACGACAGTGTGCCAACCCTGTCGCTCGGCCGAGCGAGCGCCAATCAGCCCTCCCGCGTCATCTCCACCATTGTTGGCCGGAACCCCGCCGACAGGAAGAGTCGTTGGGCCGCCTCGTTCCGCGCGGCCGTGGACAGCACCACGCGTGGGGCGCCGCGAGTGGTCAGTTCGGCGATGATCGCGCCCAGTAGTTGGCGACCGATGCCGCGCCCTCGCGCCATCGGATCCACCACGATGTCGTTGAGCACGCCGGCTGGTCCGCGCAGGGTCATCCAGTCCATACCCTCCATCCGTGCCCAGGCATACCCGACAACCCCCTCGTCCTCAGCCACCAGCAGCACACTGTCAGCACGACGAAGCTGCGAACCGAGGTACTGCGCGTAGCCTTTGGGCGTGTCGGGCGTCGGGGCGATGAAACGCTGCGGATCGAGGGCGTGATGGGTGTCCACGAGCAACGCGGCGAGGCGGCCGATCGCGACGAGATCACGACGTTCGGCTGGGCGGATGATGACTGGATTCATGATGTCTTGTGTGAACGGGCATGAGCCGGTAGCCACCCGGGTACCTTCGGCCCACGCGCTCCGGCTACGTCAGCCTCGCCTCTGAAACGATTCCTGCACAAAGCGCAGACCGGCGATCACCTGATCCACGCGTGCCTGCGACAGCGAGCCGATGTGCGAACCCAATCGTGCCTTGTAGATGCAGGAGATCTGGGAAGCCACGACAACGCTCTGTCGCTCGAGGCCCCCTTCTCCCGGATCCAGCAGGACATTGCCCGGTTCGGTCGCCTTGTGGAGGTTGGTGCTGAGCGCACACACAATGACCGTGCTGATGCGGGAGTGATTGAAGACATCCTCCTGGACAATCACATGCGGGTGAGCGACCCCCGGCACGGCCCCCTTGGACTCGTCGGCGGCGACCCAGAAGATCTCGCCACGACTCACTATCCGGGAATAGGGCTGAGGCTCTACAACTCGATCCACGGGACTCTCGCCAGTCAGGGCTTTGGTCAGAGGTAGTTCACGACACACCATAACCCGGGCGTCACGCGTTCGCGAGTCTCATTGCGTGTGGGTATACGCGAACCGGGCTGCTGCCGATGCGCACAGCAGCCCGGCGTCAATTGGCATTGGTGTCAAACGCGCACGATCGTGGCCCGAAGTGTCTCAGGCGATGCGACGCCGTGCTCCGACTAGCACTGCGCCCGCAAGGCCGAGGGCCATCAGCGAAAGTGAAGACGGCTCGGGCACCGTGCTCGGGGGTGGCGACGGCAGTTGCCGGGCGGTGATGAGCAGATTGTCCAGCAGGACCGGCGTCGATCGAATTCCCGTGCCAACGCTTGATGCCGTGAAGCTGAAGATGGCGTTCGCTTCGTTCTCAGTCGGTGTGTAGATGAAGCTCTGCGACAGCCAATCTGTCTCGCCGGTGCCACCGAACAGCTGTGTCCCCGCACCAAGCGCCATCAGCAGCGACCACGATCCGCCCGTATGCGGCTGCCCGAGACCGTTCGACTTCATGTCGAAACTCACTGTGTATTCCCAGCCGCCAAGCAGGCCCAAGGTGGCAGAGCTGCGAGCTGTTGCATCGCCAACAGCGCTGGATGCCCAAAGTCCCAGTGAGTTCGTGGTCCCGAATGCTGGAGGGTTGGCGGGTAGCAGGTACACATTGCCAACCGTGGGCGTCACCGTCGTGCCAAACATCGGGGCGCCGAGTGGGTAAGCCGCGTTGCTCGGCAACCCGCCACTGAAGTTCTCGGAATAGATCACTTGAGCATTGGCTATGGATGTCGCCCACAAGAGACACCCGGTTCCAACAAGTAGCGCAGGGAAGCCTACAGACTTTTGCAGCATGTGATGAATCTCCGTCCAGGGGTAAGGGGTATGGATCCGCTCTCTCTCACGCGTGAGCGGAGCGCCAATTCCCTCACGGCAGTTGATCCGGGCACCCTTTCCAGCTTCCGCCGGCCGTGCACGGTGGGATACTGCCGGGCTTGGGTAGACGGGCCCGAACCTGTTCAGCCTGCACCGTTCGGCCGAGCGCAACGAGCGCCTTGAGCTCTACCTCACCCAGGACCGGCTGCATGCTGGCGAGATCAGGCGCTTCCGCCAGCCATCGTTGCCCCTCCGCCACTGCCGCGAGTGCCCTCGCCGGATTTCCGGCCGCTGTCTCGGCTTGGGCGAGGTGCCACATGGCGAACGTAGCAAACAGCGGAGACGCGGTTGGCACGACCCGGGCGACAGCACGCCGCGCTACGTCGAGAGCGGCCGCTGTGTCCTTTCGTGTCAACGCTTCGTTCACTATGGCGCCGGTTGCAAGCAACCACAGGGTGATGCCAAGCGGCGGATCCGAGCGCAGCAGCGTGTGCAACTCCTTTGCCGCAACCCGCCGGCTCATCGTATCGGACAATACGGTAGCGAGGTATATGCGCTGATAGCCGGTCCACGCACGATTGACCGCGGTCGTATCACTGCGAGTCCCCATGCTCGCCCGTAGCCGCGGGAGCACCGCACGTGCCTCATCTGCACGTCCGAGGACCAAGAGGGACTCGAACTCGGCGTTTCGTGCTGACGTGGTTTCGTTGGTCACGTCCAAGTCCAGCGAGTCGGCCAAGGCTTGCACCGCGCGAGCACGACGCAGGTAGTCCCGTGGATCCCGCCGTATCCAGCTTGATGCGTATAGGCGCATCGCTTCCGCGCGAAGCGAGAGAATGCTGCGGGCGCCACCACGCTCACTCGAGAGAACGGCAAGAGCGAGCGAATCGGCTTCTCGCACCCGTCCCAGTTGCATGGCGCGCGACGAACGAAAGAGGGCGATACGCGCCGCCAGCTCACGGTCACTTGGGTGCGCTGCGGCTACCGCCTCGACCTCGCGTAGAGCCCCGGTAGTGGCGGCGGGGCCGCCGAGGTCAAGCTGCACAGCGGCATGTTCCAGTCTGGCGCGCGCGAACGCGATACTCGTGATGCCATAGGCCTGAACCGCCAGGCGTTGTGCCGAATCCAGCACGGCCAAGGCAGAAAGTGGGCGGCCCTGACCTACCAGACTGGCACCGATGGCCGTGTAGAGCCGAGCCCGAGTTCGATCATCATCGGAGAGCTCCCGTGGAATGCGGGAAAGCGCACTGTCGAGTAGCTGCGAAACGGTACCGTTCGGGGCCAGTCGCACGAGTGGGTCATACGAAGTGGCGTCGGTACCGGTCACGAGTCCCGAGAGGAAGGCTGCGGCTCGCTCCGCGCGCAGCGCTTCCGCCTTCGCGACGCGTGCCTGCCTCCACGCCACGCCACCAGAAACGGTGACGGACGCCAGGACACCCAAGACCGCCGTCGTGAGCACGCGCTGGCGACGGACGAACGACCAGACACGATAGCCTGTGCTGTCTGGTCGTGCGAGGACCCGCTCGCGGCGCAGATAGCGTCGCACGTCATCACTCAGTGCCTCGGCGCTCGCGTATCGGCGCGCCGGCTCGCGATGGAGCGCCTTCCCGGCAATCGCGTCCAGATCACCGCGCAACGCCGCTGCCAGCTTGCCGCGGGCGGAGTAGCGACGAGCGGAGACTCTCGGCATTGACGCAAGCGCTGCGATTGCACTCGGCTGGCGGAGTGGCCGCTCGCGAATCGCCAGCAGGCGGTCGGCGGCGGAAAGTCCGGCCACATCCCGTGGCGGTTCACCGGCCAACAGGCAGGTGAGGATGGCACCCAGTGCAAAGATGTCTGTCGCAGTGGAGGGCGGAACCTCGTCAAGCTGTTCCGGTGCTGCATAGGCCGCCGTAAGCGGAGACAGTCCAGCATTGGTCAAGGTACTGACCTCGTCGTTGGGTGCGATCAGTTTTGCGACGCCGAAGTCCAGCAGCTTTACCACACCCTCGGGCGAAACGAGAATGTTCGACGGCTTGAGATCACGATGGACGACGAGACGTTGATGCGCATGCTGCACAGCAGCGCACACATCGCGAAAAAGGTCGAGTCGCGCCGGAATGTCGAGTGTCCGTGCATCACACCATTCATCGATCGGTGTACCTTCCACGAATTCCATGGCCAGCCACGGTGTCCCCTCGTCGGTGCTTCCGCCGTCGAGCAGCTGCGCAATGTTGGGGTGTTGCAGCGCAGCGAGGATCTGCCGCTCGGAGCGAAACCGCTGCAGGAGGACCGCACTGTCAGCGCCGCGCCACAGGGTCTTGATCGCAACGCGCTGCCGGTAGACAAGGTCGGCCCGCTCCGCCTCGTACACAGCGCCCATCCCGCCCCGCCCGACCAAGTCGAGGACACGATATGGACCGAGTCGGCGTCCGACCATGGTCGGGAGCGTCAAATCTTCGGCGTTGCCGGCTGACATCAACCCAAGGCGCTCATGGGCCGGGCGCTCGAATCGTTCACCAACCGTAGAATCCAGCGCGAGGAGGTCCTGCAGGACGCGAAGAGCAGCCGGTGAGAGATCGCCCGTGTCCAGTCGCGACACGGCATCGGGATCTGTTGGCGTGGCGCAACGTTCCCAGACCGCCTTGAGTGGCGCCCACTCTTCAGGAGTGAGCTCTGGAGCGCGATGTGGGGCTGGTGCGGAATTCGCCGCAGAGCGTGCGTCAGGCATCATGGGTGAAAGCCTTGTGCGGTGTCGGTCATCCCTAGAACGCGCATTCAGGAGGCATTCTCCCTCACGCCCACTGCCTTGCTCGGTTCAGCGTCGCCGGTGCCTGGCGCTCAGCGCTCCGAGATCTCACGATGCAGCCATCGTCGGGCAAGCATCCATTCGCGGCTTACCGTGGCTGGCGATATGCCGAGGACGTCCGCAATCTCATCAAGCGACAGGCCCACGAAGAACTTGAGCTCCACGACACGCGCCTGACGAGGGTCCATCTGTTCGAGCCGACTCAGAGCCTCGTGTACATCAAGCACATCCTGGATCGCGTCAGCGGGCAGGACGTCGGCCTCAGCCAACGGGACCATCTTCGCACGATCCCGCCGGGCAGCCGAGCTACGGCGCGCATGGTCCACCAGAATGCGTCGCATCATCTGGGCAGCAATGCCGAAGAAATGCGAACGATTACGCCATGGGACTTCCTGTCCAAGCAGCCGAAGGTACGCCTCGTGCACCAAGGCCGTTGGCTGCAAGGTGTGGTCGTCGCGCTCTCGTCCGATGAAGCCGGCCGCAAGCGTGCGAAGTTCGTGGTACACCATCCTGGATGCCGAATCGGCGGCAGTCTGATCTCCAGCCTGGGCTGCTCGCAGAAGCTCCGTAAGATTCGGTGAATTCGCGTTCATCTCTCCAATATGTACTTTGAGGCGGCAATGGACAGAACCTTACTCGATCCAGCCTATGCTCTGACGGGGAATGCGCGACTGCATGGTCAGGTCGTACAGCCGGACAACCTTCGCGCTACCTCGGCGATTGCGAACGGCGTACAGACCCTGGGCAATCGGAGCAAGACGCTCCCGGCCCCAGCCGGCCCGCCTCAGATCACTAAAGAGCGCGCGATACGCAATCCACGCCTTACGCGACCCTACCAACCAGGTATGTTGGGCGACAATGAAATCCAGAAGGGTGGCATTGAGGGCGAGCGCCACAAGTCCGATGACGCGGCGTTTCCACCCATCGGCCTGAAAAACCCTGCGACGTCGCTCCGCCCAACTCGGCTCGTCCGGTTCCGCTGCCAGCAACCGAACACGCGACAGGAAGCTCGTCACCACGGGATCCGGGTATTCAACAGTAATGGACATGATTGACCAAGAGTGTTGAACGCTAGCGCTCGCGCTGCCCAGCGGCTCCCAATGACGCACGCGCCTCCGCGTCCTTCCACACCGCATCCAGAATGCCCGCCACTGCGCGCCCATCTTCCCCGCTCACGGACGTGTTCACAAAGAGCACCACGCCGAAACGGCCGCTGGGATCCGCCAGCATCTCCGTCTGCAGCCCGGGATCGTTTCCACCGTGGCCGACACGTCGCCCGCCAAACTTGGTACGCCAGAAGAGGCCGGAGTTACCGTCGACAGCGGGAAAGTTCTCGGGACGGTTGGTATCGTTGAACTGAAAGCGTACCATTTCCGCGGCATGTTTGGCGTCCAGAATGCGCACCCCCTGATACGCCCCGGTGTCGAGCAGCGCCACAAAGAAGCGTGACAGTTCCGCCACCGAAGTCCGCACCCCGCCATCCGGATACGTGGTGCCACCATATGGAGGGATCGGAATGACGTGACCGTTCTGGGATACGAAGAGCGTGGAATGCCGCGTCGTGTCCACTTCAGACAGAAACCAGCCACTCGTCGTCATGCCAAGCGGCGTGAAGATGTGCCGGCGCGTATAGCGATTGAGTGGCTCCCCCACGGCACGCTCCACAATGTATCCGGCCAGCGCGGCGCCAATGTTGGAGTACTCGCGCAACTGCCCGGGCTTGGCGGCAAGAAAGTTGTCCCGGGCGTAGTACGCGCCGTTCGGCGTGAAATATTGCGTGAGGAATCGATCCAGCGGTTCGGGCGCATCCCCGCCGTAATGATACGTTCGCGAGTACACAGCCCAGCGGTCGGTTATGCTCGAAGTATGCGTGGCGAGATGGCGCAGCGTAATGACGGCACCCGGGCGTTGGGGATTCTCGACGCGAAATGGCAGGTAGCGGTTGATGTCCTCGTCGAGCGACAACTTGCCCTCCTGCACCGCGCGCATCATGGCCACCCCGGTGAACGTCTTGGCAATGGAGCCGACGTTCATGATGGTGGCGGGTGTGAACGGTCGGGTTCGCGCGATGTCGGCGTAACCAAAGCCGCGCGACCACACGACCTGCTTGTTCACTATCACCGCCGCGGCGACCCCCATGATGTTCGCAGACGCCATGTGTTGCCGAATGACACTGTCCAGAGCCGCCGAGGGCTCAACGGATTGTGAACGCAGCAGGCCGAATGGGCTGACGAGCGCCGCACCGCTGAGCAAGGCCAGGCGCGCGCCACGCGAATGGCAGCGGAGAATTCTGAGTGACATGGGCAATTCCGGCGGTGGGATGCGCGGGGGCTCTCGCGCACGGCGAGCGCATGGTACGCCGACTACGAGGCCGCATGCGGCGGGGTTTCGCGGACCAAACGCATAAGGTGGGGCAATCACTCGTGGGCCCGACGACTGTCACTTGGGGCCTCGTCCCGCTCGTGCAGCCCGTAGTCGCGCACGACATGCGACACACGCAGTCGGTAGTCTCGAAAAATGCCCGACCGGCCACGCATCTGCGCCACCCGGTGCTCGGCGATACTGCGCCAGGCCTGCACCGCCACTTCGTCGCGAAACACGCTCAGTGACAACAGCTTGCCCGGCTCGGCGAGGCTCTCAAATCGCTCCACCGCGACGAACCCGTCCACCGCGTGCAGCAGCGGCTTGAGCTCAGCCGCCAGATCGAGGTACTCTGACCGGCGCCCCTCTGCCGGCCACACCTCGAAGAGCACCGCAATCATGAGAGACGCCGCGTGCCTGGGACGAACTCCACAAAGCTGCGCTCCTCCTTCAGGATGAAGCGTAGCTCCTGCGCCATGGCAAAGTTTGCCCGTCCCTCGGGATCTGCCTTGAGACGTGTGCGGTAGGCCTCGTACTCGGCGAGACTCTCGAAGCCGATCAGGCCCCAGGCCACGTTGTTGGTTCCCTCGTGGGGGAGAAAGTATCCCAGCAGGGCGCCGCCCAGTCGAGGAATGATGTGGCCCCACGCTTCGGCGTAGCGGCGAAAGGCGTCCCGCTGAAACGGGTCGATCTCGTATCGGATGAAGCAGGTAATGGTCATGCGGCCAGTATGGCACGTGATCATTTCGGTAGCCGCCGAAGCATTTGCCGGCGATCTTTGGTCGTATGCCGAGATCGCGCCGTTCGGTGCCACAACCTGACGCCGCGGTGGTCCCCACCGCCGAGCTGCTCGCCGATCCCTCACGCGTGGCCATGCTGTGGGCGCTCATGGATGGTCGCCGTCTTCCCGCCGGCGACCTCGCACGCATTGCCGGCATTCGCCCATCCACCGCCAGCGAACATCTGGCGCGTCTCGTGGAAGCGGGATGGCTTGGCGTGGAGCAGACGGGACGTCACCGCTATCTGCGCCTGATTCATCCGGGCGTCGCAGAGTTGCTTGAGACCATGGCTGTCGTCGGGGGCACAACGCAGCCATCAGCGCGCCAGGTCGGACCCACGGGCGCCATGCGACTTGCGCGCAGCTGTTACGATCATCTGGCCGGACAGGCCGGTGTGGCGATCACCAGCGCGCTGCTGGACAATCGTGCGCTCATGGAAGAAGGCCTCGGCTATCGTGTCACCGCAGCGGGACGTGACCGCTTCGCCGCGCTCGGGATCGATACCGACGCAATTGCAGAGCAAGCCACGGCGCGGCGCCGTCACTTTGCGCGCATGTGTCTCGACTGGAGTGAGCGACGCCATCACGTGGCGGGTGCGCTGGGCAGCGCGCTGCTTGCGCTGGTGCTCGAGCGCGGCTGGTTTGTGCGAATGCCCGGCACACGGGCGTTGCGCCTCAGCAATGATGGGCGACGGGCGCTGCAGAGGGAGTTCGGCGTGCGGCTTCTTTGAACGGACGCTGCTCAAGGCGCAACGTATCCAGCACGACCCACGGAGCGAACGGCGTCACCTGCCGGCGCACGTCGATTCCACTCTCACGGCGAGCTGCCAGTCATCGCGATGAGGATCATGGACTCCGGTAGGTCATCTGGCAGCTGTGTCGTTCTTCCGCCGCCGCAGCGGGTGTTTGGACAGGCGCGCGGGCCGCTGCGCTGTCGGCCACCGAACGACCAATGAACTGAAAACACCGCTCCACGGCACCACGTGGAAATACGAACATGATCCGCGCCGGCGCATTGCTCCGGTTTTCCACAGTGATCCAGTTCCGCGGCGGCAGGTATACGACGCTGCCGGCTGGCGCCACATGAGCCGTATCGTTCAACAGAAACGTCACCTCTCCCTGCTGAACAATGAGCACCTCCTCGTCCAACTCGTGTCGATGACGCGGCACGCGACTCCCAGGCGGCAGTTCCTCGGCGCCAACGAACAGGTAACCTGCCCCGGTCGCCGCAGGCCCGACTTTGAGGCGAATCGCGCGACCATCTGGCAGAATACGCCGCTCGCCATCCTCAGGCCTGACAATTTGGGGCCGCGAGGCTGTGTGCAGTTCCGCGGTGACCTGGCCGCGTGCCGTCGATGCGAGCACGAACAGCGCCGGGGCGGTGAGTAGCAGGCAGGTGGTACGTGATCTGGACGCAGTCATCGTTTTTGCCGGATATAGTTCGGAGATATTGTGGAGTTGTGGCGTGGTAGGGCCGCTCGGGGCACGGTCCTGCCGTGCCGCCCTACCGCCGCGGCGGCTTGGTCGGCCGGATCTCGATGCGCGACGGTAGCGACCTCGACGGAAACCGCACGAGCCCCATCACGAGCTCCGCGATGTCCTCCGGCTGGATTTTCCACGCATCGGCGTCGCTCGGCGTGTGATCATTGAAATGCGTGGCCACACTGCCCGGCATGATGTAGTTCACGCGGATGCCGTACTGTCGCACGTCGAGCATCAGCGCCTCGCTGAAGCCGACGAGTCCGAACTTGGATGCGTTGTACGCTGCGCCACCCGGCAACGGGTTCTTGCCGGCGAGCGAAGCGATGTTGATGATCCAACTGTCGTCGTTGTTCCGGAGATGCGGAATCGCGGCGTGGCAACAGAAGTACACGCCGTCAAGGTTGGTTCGAATGACTTGGTCCCAATCCTCCGGCGTGAGCTCGCTCATGGGCGCGAATCTCCCGACGCCGGCGTTGTTGACGAGGATTTGCAGCCCGCCAAATCGCTCGACCGTGCGATCGATCATGCGTCGCACATCGTCGCGGTTGCGGACATCACACACGATGCCTTCCACGGTACCCGCACCACGCTCCGACAGTTCACGCGCCGCGCGCTCGACCTCGCTCGCATGGCGCGAGGAAATGCTCACGTTGCAGCCGGCGGCCGCCAGCGAAGCGGCGATTGCGTAGCCGATGCCCTTGCTGCCGCCGGTAACGACGGCGGTCCTACCCTTGAGATCCTGAATCATCTTGTGCCTGTGTCAGAGTAGTCCCGGAGCGGCCGCTCTAGCCGCGCATCTTCGTGATCGCTGCTGTCAGGTCGCTCTCCGTGGTCGAACCGATCACGCTGCCGTGGCTCATGGCAATCACGCTCGTCGCGCGTTCAATGTCGGCGTCAGCCACCAGCGCAATGAGCATGGACGTGTCGGGCGCGAGCCCTTCTCCCAACTGTCGCAGCAATGCGTCGGGGAAGCCCAGATCGATGAAGTAGGCAGCAATCGCGCCGCCGGCAGCCAAGGTGATGGTACCGACGCCGGGAAGCAGAAGACCGGCAATCGCCCCGATCAGCGCGCTCTTCCCCACGCCCCAGTCCTCTGTTTCGCTGAACGCTACCTCGCCGCTCGGCTTTCGCGTGACCACGGCGACGTTACCAAGACCAACGGCGGCACCCTTCAGAAGATCGCGGGCGCTCTCGGCGCCGGTCGGCGTCGTGAAGCTGGCGACGACGATGCGGCGGGCAATGGATTCGGACATGTGATCTCCTGTGGACCTGGAGTGGCTGTGAACGCTACGGTAGCGGATTGCGCTCCCAACTCCCATACATGGGGTTGGGGAGCAGCACAAACCGCCGCCCGAAGTCGGCGTACGCGCTCTCGGGCGCTGCGCGCATCGGCACCTGCGCCATCCCGGGGAAGTCCTGAATGTTGTCACCGATCCACATGATCACCTCGAGCGGTGGGAGCCCGTTCACTCCGGCGGCGACCTGCGCGAAGCGCGGATTCTTGTCGCTCGTTTCCGCCTTGCACAGCACGACATCGGCCTCGATACCTTCCGCGCGCAGGTTTGCGCGTGTGTCGTCGCACTCCGCCGCTGTGCGGTTGGTGACGATCGCAACGCGTCCACCGCGTGTCTGCACATTGCGGATGAACGTGAGCGAGCCCGGGAGCGCCGTAGCCTCGCGGCGCGCCACCCAGCGTGACCAGCTCGCCTCGGTATATCCGGAGTCCACGAGCGCGCGCTCCTGCTGGTAGCGACTGTTGTCGAGCACCGTTTCGTCGGCGTCGAGAATGACGCCCCACGTGCCCCTGCTGCGTCCTTCGGAGAGCGCCACCAGCCGCTCACCGGCGACGCGGTACGCCTGAAGAAACGCGGCGCGCTGCTCGGCCGACGATCGAAACCACCGGATGTCGTTGCCGATTCTCGCAGCCGCCGGGCGCGGCATGGTCGCCGCTGCCTCGGCGCCCGTCGCTCCGGCGCCCATCCCAGTGGATGACGTGTGCGAGGTGGTGGCGCAGGAGATCAACGCAAACGCACTGACACCGACTGCGCACAGGCGTCGCGCAATGCGCGTTGTCAGATGGACGGGGTGCGGCATGGCGAAACAGGGAAGAGTGAGAAGAGAACTTAGTGGCCGATGGCCAGTCCATCCTTGCGCGGGTCGCTGCCTGCCGAGTAGCCACGTGGCAGCCGGAGAATGGCCTGCGCTCCGCCAAACGCAATGGGCGGCTGCTCGATCAGCACATGCCCCTTCGCCTCCAGCGCGGCACGCACGTCGTCGGTGAATGGCGCCTCAAGTGCGACACGATAGCCGTTGTAGTGCCGGAACCGCGGCGCATCGATCGCCGCCTGGATGTCCATCCCGAACACGAAGTGATTCAGCAGCATTTGCACGTGTCCCTGCGCCTGCACGCCACCACCCATGAGCCCGAAGCTCATATAGGCCTGCTCGCGGCCGTTCACGGTCTGGGTGACAAAGCCGGGAATCAGCGTGTGAAAGGGCCGTTTGCCCGGCGCGACCGTATTGGGCAGCCCTTCCGTGAGCGAGAAGCCTGCCCCACGGTTGTGCAGCGCAAACCCGGTACCCGGCACCACCACGCCCGAGCCGAAGTAGTCGTAGATGGAGTTGATGAACGACACCATGTTGCCTTCGGCGTCGGCCGTGGCGAGATACACCGTCTCGCTGCGCGTCCGGCTCGGGCCGGGATCCACACGTTCCTGCGCGCGCGTCGGGTTGAGCAGCTGCCGGCGCGCTGAGATGAACGTGTCGTTCAGCATCTGTTCAGCCGTGAGCTCCAGGTGGTCGGCGTCGCCGACGAAGCGATCGAGATCCGCGTAGGCGAGCTTCTTGGCCTCGATCAGATGGTGCAGGTAGGCCGGCGAGTTGTGACCCATCGCCTTCAAGTCGTAGGGCTCGAGGATGCGCAGCATCTCGAGTGCGGCCACTCCCTGATTGTTGGGCGGCAGCTCCCACACGCGATACCCGCGGAAGGGTACAGAGATGGGCGTGATCCAGGTCGGCGCGTTGGTGCGCATATCCTCGGCGGTGATGAAGCCGCCGAGTCGCTGTACGTGGTCCACGATGCGGCGACCCAGCGTACCCGTGTAGAAGTGCGCGACGCCGCTGTCGGCGATGGCCTGCATGGTGCGCGCCAGGTCGGGGTTGCGAAACCATTCGCCAGCCCGCGGTGCGCGGCCACCCGGCAGGTAAGTCGCCGTCGCCGCCGCATCGCGTTCCAGGAGCTCGGTCTGCTCGCCCCACTGCGCGGCAATGATTGGCGTGACGGGGAAGCCATCGCGGGCGTAGCCGATGGCGGGCTGTAGCATCTGGGCCAGCGTCCTCGTGCCGTGGCGGCGCAGCAGGGTGTCCCAGCCGGCCAGTGCGCCCGGCACGGTTACCGACATCGCGCCCTGCTGTGAGCCGGCGCGAAAGCCGCGGGCAATCAAGGTGTCGCGCAACATGCGTGAGCCCGCACGTCCGCTCGCGTTGATGGCGACCAGCCGTTGTTCCTTGGCGAGCCACACGATCGCGAACATGTCGCCGCCGAGGCCCGTCATGTGCGGTTCCGTCACACCGAGCACCGCAGAAGCGGCAACGGCCGCATCGACAGCGTTGCCACCGGTGCGCAGCACTTCGAGCGCCGCAGCCGACGCCAGCGGTTGGCTGGTCGCGACCATGGCGTGAGGGGCGTAGACGGTCGAGCGGCCGGCGAGGGTGGTGGGGCGCTGAGCGGTGAGCGTTGCCACGGGCAGCAGCAGTGGCAGGACGAGCCGGGCGGAGCGGCGCATGGATTCGGCCGAAGGGAGAGTGGAGCGATCGATGCCGCACGAAGCGTGAAGGGCCGGCACCGGAAGATGGCTACAGCGGCGCGGGTGGCGGAAGATCATCGCGATGATCGGCCGCCGATTCGTGCTCATGCTTTGGGTCGATCAAGTGGACCGCGCAGCAGCAGCAGGGCGTACACCGCTGCGAGCAGAGCACACGGGATAGCCCCCAGTCGAACGAGCGGAGATCCGACGTCACCCTTGATGAGTGAGAGCGCACTGATGAAGTAGACGCCAAGGTTGAGCAGTACAGCGGGGCGTCCATAGATGCCGCCGAGTATCGTGTCGCGCGTGTTCCAGTTGTAGAAGGCAACACTGAGCCATGCGGCCGCGAGAAGCTGACCGAGCCAGCTCGCGTGGACCGGCAGGCCCGGCACGAGATGCGGGAGCACCACGTCGGAGGCAAAGAGAAGCGGGAAGCCCGCGACGGCGAGCACCGCAGCGCTCGTTCGATTCACAAGTGAAGAAATCATCTGCGCTGAAAGTAGAGCCTCGAGTCGCTGGTCAACTGGCAAACCCATGTTACGGCCAATATATCGCCGCACAGAACTCCGCGTCCCGCTGGGCTTCTGTGGCGGTTGGCGTGCTTATGGCTCATTGCACAAGTCGAACACGAAGTCCACCGGCGTTCGGCACGGCGATCATCACATGTCCACCATCCTTCCGGAGCATGCCCTTGTCCACCAGCACTCGTTCCGCGTGTTCGAGCGACCTCACGCGTACTGCCATCTCGAGGATGCCCCCGGTGGGCGCCTCGACGAATCGCAGCGCCGGCCCGCGAGGGAACGTCAATACACCGTGTTTCTCCTGCGCCGGTGTTTCGAGGAACTGCCGCCATTGCACGAGTGCAGTCGCCGTGTCTTCAACGCCGATGACCAACTCCCGTACGCCGAGCACACCGAGTGCACGCGTGCCATCTGGCGTGGTGTACATCACGGAGTCAGGCTTCTGGTAGGCAAACCCGTGATCGCGTAGCCGTGTCAAGGTGATTGGCAACCGCTCGGTCGGCTCGAAGGCCATGCCCTTGAGCTCGGTGCGCAGGGTGTCGCCCGCAGGAACCTCTCAGACTACAACCTCGAAGAGTCGGAGCCTCGAGGTCAAGGGAGCTGTCTGGAACCGCCTCTGGGAGGAACCCTTGGTCGTTCTACGAGACCTTGGATGCCCCCTCGCTTGGGGTCACCCAACACCGTCTCGCCAGACCCGCGCGACGACTGCCAGGTGCACAAGTGCATGTCGCCGATGCGGATACGCTCGAAGATATCGGCCGCCACCCGACAGGATTCGTTCATCCTTCGCGCTGCGCATCATGGTTAACGTGCAGTAGGCAGTCAACGCAAAGTCCAGCGACCCATCGGGTGATCAACCAGGCTCACCTCCCATTGACCACGGACCCGTTGCGCACATCGATGGTTGCGGTTGCGCTGACCACGCGTGGCGCGCAGTTGGGGCCGTTCGGGTACGAGACCTTATACTCCAGCCTCGTGGTTCCGGATACCGTGCCCGCTGCGGATGCGACCGTGATGCCGGCACTCGGTGCGCTGTACTCCGGAAAGAATACTCCGTGGTCGCATCCGCTCACTAGTCTGGCGCAGTCGGCCACGTAGGCTGGCTGTCCCCCGGGGGCGACTGGACTGACGTCGATGCGAGTGATCGGCGATGTGACGTTGCTCACACGTACTGTGAGTCCGCTTTCGCCGCCAATGAGGGTGCAGTCTCCCCCCGGATCGAGAATGGCGCACGCCCCGAAGGCGGGAATGCAAGCGAGTGCAAGTCGAAAGGTCATCTGCTTTGAATTGGAGTATCGCCAGAACCGAACGCCCCTCGACCTTCAAGATGGCGAGGGCGATATGCTTACGGCCAGCCCGTTCGAACCTGCGCCCGTACGGCCTCGCCCACTGCCTGCTGCTGCACCACCACCAGCACATGCCCACCGGCCTCAAAGCTCATCAACCTGGCCCCCGGGATGGTCTGCGCTGCGAACTCTGCATTGTGGTACAGCTGCAGCAGGTCGTCCCTCGCGTGCACGATGAGCGTCGGCGCCACAATCGACGCAATCCGCTTGCCGGGTAGGGTTGCCGTGTTGTCGAACACCACACCCGCGGACCGCGGCGCGGCCGGGTTCATTTCATCAATCAGCCGATACACCAACCCGCGCGCCTCAGGTGTGAGTCCGGCCACCACGGCATCGCTGGCACCCAGCACACGCATGAGCTGTGGCTTGAAGAATTTCGCAATGCCCCAGTACGTGTAGTCGTGGGAAAAGACCCGTCGCAGCGTGTTGCCATTCTTGTTCGCCTCGGCGTGGTCGGCAGACGCCGACGCCACCGCGCCGCACGACAGGCAGGTCAGCGACGATACCCGCTCGGGATATTGCGCGGCGAGCAAGAGCGTCGATGGGCCGCCCTCGGACAGCGCGACCACGGCCACACGCTCAATCTGGAGATGGTCGAGCAAGGCCACGAAGGCCGCAGCCTGGTCGTCCCAGGTGGCACCGTCGGGCATCGAGGAGCCCAGATAGCCGAAGCGCGACGGCGCAATCCAGCGGACATCATTGCCAAGCAGCGCGTCGACGAGCAGCCGCCCCTGGTCGAAGCCGCCGCCGCCCCCATGCACGACCAGCACGGGAACTCCCGCACCACCGGTCGCGTACTCGATGTCGCCGTACGCCGTCGAGATCACCCGGCTCTTGCCGCGGATTCGCGCATATGACTGGCGCATATCCCACGCGTAGCTGCCGCCGATGGCGACCGCCACGAGTCCCAGCAGTGCTCCGGCTAGTCGCAGCAGCGTTCTGCGCATGAAACCCTCCCGATTGTTGCCTGCCTCCACGATATCGGCCAGATCCGAACCGCGCTGTCAGCAGATTGCTGATGCAGCCTGACGCTCAGGAGTGCAGTTGGATGGGAGCTCGCCCCTTGAGGGTGCGGCACGAGCACACGATGTTTCGCCACCACTTCAAGCCTCTCCACATGCCGTCGATTCCAGGCATTTATTGCCGTCGCCTTTGTTCTGTCGTGGCGACTGCATTGCTTCTGACAAGTCCGAACGCAGGACTCACCGCGCAAGGTTCGCAGGATGCCATCGCGATAGACAGCAGTGCGCTGCAGCGATTAGGCGAACAGTTCGTTGCCAACAACAGGGCCGGCGGTTTGTCCGTGGCCATCGTGCGAGATGACACCGTTCGCTACTTCAACTTCGCAGGTGGACCGTCAGCCTGTGCTCAATCCCCAAACCAGAACACGGTTTACGAGATTGGCTCGATCACGAAGGTGTTCTCGTCATTGCTGCTGGCCAACGCGGTAGCAGAGGGGCGCGTCGAACTTCAGGATGACATCCGAAAGTATCTGACCGAGGAGTATCCGAATCTGCAGCGCGATGGGACGCCCGTTCGCCTGGTTCACCTGGTGGAAACAACCTCTGGTTTACCCGACAATATTCCTGACCTGACCTCCCTCGTACAGACGGAGGGTCCCAACCGTGCGCCACGTGCGATCGTAGAGCGTTGGCAGCGCTACGGCGCACGACAGTTGCTCACCGACCTGCATCACGTGACGCTCGATCACACGCCTGGCGTCACATCGCGGCATTCGAACGTCGCCGCAACCCTGGTCGGCTTCATACTCGAGAAGGTCTTTGCACAACCCTACGAGAAGCTGATCCAGACGTACATCGAAGAGCCGTTCGGCATGAACAGTGGCACCGGTTCCGGGCGCGGCCGTGCCGCCGTTGCCGGATGCAATGCCGCTGGTGTGGTGATGCCGGCCATCGACAGTCGGTATATCCGGTCCGCCGGCGGGCTGCGGTACAGCAGTGCGGATATGGCGCGATTCGCGCGTGCGCAGCTGGCCTCAACATCAGCGGCGCTGCGACTGAGCCAGCAGGCGACCGGAGAATCGGCAGGCACGGGCCTGGGCTTCAATTGGCGCATGTCGCCTGGCCGCGACGGTGCGCTGGTACTTCGCGCATCGGGCGGAACGTTCGGATCGAGCAGCTACATCGAAGTGCGGCCCGATGCGGGCTATGCACTCGTGCTCCTCACGAACCAGGCCGGCGTCGAAAGCATGCTGTATGATCTTGCCGTGCAGATACGGCGAGCTGTCCGATGAACGAAAGTCCCACGGCGGCGTAGCCGATATCCCTGGGTTCTACGGCTTTCGAACGCCGCCCGTGCGTTCGGGAGTGAAGTGCCACCAGTCGAGCGCTTCCCCGGTGCGTGCCTGGTGGATGGTCGCAGCGAACACGTCGCGCACGCACGGATCCTGACGCTTGCCCGTGGCGCGTTCGAGTGTCTGATGAAGCACGTCGGGATCACTCGCTGCGAGTTCCGCCAGCGTGGTGATACCCAGGACGGCGAAGTCACTGAGGGCCGCCTTGCCCACGTTGCGCAGGTCGGCGAGCGATTGGGCGGGGTTGCGTTTGACGTGGCTCAGGGGGTGACTGTCGAGTTACGCATGGGCGAGCATGAACTCTGCGAGGGTACGTGCGCTCATCGTCATTCGGGAGCAGCTGGCAGACTGCAAGGCGATCGGGCTTCGCAGTACAGATCCAGGACAGCGCGAGCGCGTCGAACGTCCGCTGCGCCGGCCGAGGCATTCGTCAGGCCGATCTACCGCAGATAATTGCCTAACGCACGACAATCGATCGCTCGAGAACTGCGGGCCAGTTGGCTCCACCGGTGGATGGGCCACTCTGCTCCCCGATCACGCGAAGCACGACCCGCCCAGCGACATTGAAGCGCACGCGTACGTTATGCTCAAGATACAGGAGATCTGAAGTACAAACGCTGGCGTTACGCGTACGGTTGAGCGGTTTGATCTCAGCCAGTGATCCCGTGACCGACACGTCAGCCCGCACCGTCTCGCGTGTACAGCCGCCGCCAAAGGTCCTGATGCTGACGGCAAAGTCCTCACCGCGAACGACGGTATCAGGCGCTGCGATCGTGGCGGTATCCCGGTAGAAGACGATGAGCGCTGGTCCTGTGCGGTACGCGTCACCGGTGAAGGCATTGCACGCCGCCATTGCCGAGAGTGCAATGCCGACCAGCATGGCTCTGATCGGAGCCGCAAGGCTCTCCTTCGAAGTGGTCCACCGGTCAGATGCCATATGCCGAATCCTGAAGGCGCAGCTGGTGATGTGCTCGCCAGCCTTTTCAGCGCGGAGACAATACCGCTCTGCGCTCCGAGTTGGCGGTCGAGAGCAGCAAGCAGCGCGAGTGCGGCTCTGCGAAGACCGGAGAGCCCTATCCGTCCAAATGACGGATCAGAGAACAGACATACAACTTGCGCGTTGGTTCAACTCCGCGCGACGTACGCCGACAGCGCGAGCCACGCGGTGAACATGAGCGCATACGGCCATTTGCGTGGCAAGAGACGCGCCACCAGCAGTGTGGTAGCGGCCGTGCCCGCCAGCGCCATCAGCACCGCCAACGCAGCCCGCGTCCCGCTCCCGACAATGGCCGTCGCAATGGCCGCGCTGGCCCACTGCGCCGGTAGCAGCACCAGCAACCAGTCCGGCAGCCACGCCGCAGTAAGCAGCGTCGCCGCCTCTCCACACACCACCAGCACCGCGATGATCCAGCCGTGACGGGGATGCGCGCGCGTGAACAGGGTGCCGCGCGCGGCGAAGCTGATGCTGGCCACCAGCAGCGCCAGCGTGGTGGACAGCGGATGCACCAGCGGCGCCATGCCCAGGCGCTGCGCCAGGGCAATGAAGCCCACGCCTGTTGTCAGCGCGAGCGCCACGCCCATCCAGAAACGCGCCGCGACCGCCGCAGCGATCATGCCCGTGCCCATCAGACCGGCAGCGAGAATCGGGCCACTTTGCGCTGCCAGCGTCATCGTATCAACGCGCAGCATAGCCAGCGCCGGGAGAAGCACGCCGGCCAGCGCGACCGCCAGCCAGCCCCAATGGAATGTTCGCGAAGTCTCGGTCAACGCCACCTCATGTCCCGGGAGTGTGGCCCGCGCAAGCTCAGGGCGCAAGGCGGACAGTCTTGTCGCCTCAGTGCATAGTGGTCATATTAATATGACCATTTTGCCCGAACTCACCATGCGTCGAAAGCCGACTCGCCCCTCGCGGCGCCCCCCCGCACTTGAGGTTTCCGCCACCACGTTCAAGGCCACCTGCCTCGAACTGATGGACGAGATCGCGCGCACGCGGTCTGAACTGATCGTGACCAAGCACGGGCGGCCGGTGGTGCGGGTATCCGCCGTCGAGCCGCCGGCAATTTCACCAGTAGGCTTTCTCGCGGCGAGTGTGGCGAGCCACGGCGATATCGTATCGGCTGACGAGTCACTCTGGGGGGAATCGTTCACGGATCCCCTGGCCGCGCGGCGTCGCTGACATGCCGGCCAGGAAGTCACCGGTCGCAAAGAGACGGCGCACAGTAGGCGAGCCGGAACCGACCTACGTCGGGCTTCCCGCCGCGTGGCGCGCCAGTGATGCCCCCGCACGCGAGACCCCACTCCTCCTCGATACCCACGTCTGGATCTGGACGCTCGACCCATCGTCGGGTGCACTCCCGAACCACACGATCCGACTCATCGAACGTGCCGCCGCCGCACAGCGACTTCTCGTGAGCGACTTTTCGTATTGGGAGGTCGCCATGTTGGTCAACAAGGGTCGGCTGCGACTCACCACGGATGTCGGCATCTGGCTCGACCGCGCCGCTACGGCGCCAGGGATCGTGTCGGTGCCTGTGACGCGCGACGTGCTGGTGCACAGCACCCGCCTCCCCGGAGAACCGCACGGCGATCCGGCCGACCGCATCCTCATCGCCCACGCCCAAACGCTCGGTGCGGCGCTGATGACCTGTGATCGTGGGATCATCGACTACGCGCGTCGCACGCCGGGCATCCCGGTGTGCGACGCGCGTTAGCGGCGGCCCGCTCCAGCCTCAAGTACCGCCCCTATCGCGTCGATCAACGCCGCTCGCAGCCCGCGCGCCTGCTCACTCAACGCACGCTGCCGCCGCTGGTATTCCTCGCGCCCCTCGGGTGTCTCCACGCGCACTGGCTCGACGCCAAAGGACCGTAGGTCATAGGGGCCGGCTTCCATGTCGAGCACGCGCAATTCGGCCGCCAACGCGAAGCACTGCCACAGCAGCTCGCTGCCCACCCAGGGCATGCAGGTGAACGCCCACCGGTAGAGGTCCATGTTGGCGTGAATGCAGCCGGGCTGCTCCAGGTCGTGTCGTGTCTCCCAGGTGAGCAGCACGCGATTGAGCGGTTTGGCGGCCGGCGCGAAAAATCGGAACGCCTCGAAGTGGCTGCACAGGACCGGCCGACTCTCCACAAACGCATCGAGCTCCGCCTGCGGCATCCGGAGTGGCGCAACCTGCGCATGCCGTACGTCGTGCCCACCGTAGACCATGGCCCACTCGTGCATGCCGTAGCAGCCGAACTGCGCCGGTCGTTCGTGCGTGGCGCGCAGCACATCCAGCACCTTCACCAAGGTGTCACGCTCGGCGCTGCTCATCGCGCCGGGCATGCGCCCAATGACGCCATCGGCGGCGACGTACACCGGTTCAGGGAAGCGCTCGCGCGCCTCGGTGCTGTCCACCAAGCCCTCTCCCGATGAAGGGTGCCACGCTTCCAGCTTGGCGGGGGAATAGCTGTAGTACTGGAACAGGAAGTCGTGCACCGGATGCGACGCCCCGCGCGCCCGCCGCTCACGACGGGGGCGCGTGTACACTTCCACGCGCGCGAGGTGCGCGGCCGCGCGCGCCTGCCACTCGGCGGTTGTGAGCACTGTGTCACCGCGGAACAAGCGATCTGGTGCAGACATATCCGAACCGTGCATGCAAGATCTCGTCAGAACGGCGCCGTTTGCTGCACCACCACCGGCGCGCCCGTCACCGGATGCACAAATGCCATATGCTCGGCGTGCAACAGCAGCCGCTCGTCGTCGTGCGGTGGTGTGCGTCCGTACAGCCGGTCACCCACGATGGGCGCATCCAGTCCCAGCGGATGCGCGGCATGCACCCGCAGCTGATGCGAGCGGCCCGTGTGCGGCGTGAAGCGCACCCGCGTGCGCCCCGGCTCGCGCACCAACACCTGCCATTCGGTGTCAGCCGGCTTTCCGAACACGGGGTCATGAATGTTGCGCGGCCGATCATCGACATCGATGCGCAGCGGCAGGGTGATGCGCCCCTGTTCGCCTGCCACCTCGCCGTCCAGCCACGCCACGTAGTGCTTCTCAACCTCGCGCAATGAGAACAGTCGCTGCAGCGCCTTGGCCACATCGAGTGTCTTGGCCACCAGCAGCAGCCCCGAGGTGTCCATGTCGAGGCGATGCACCACCAGCGGCCCCGTGGCGTCGGGGTAGCGCGCCCGCAGCCGACTCACCACACAATCCTGCAGCGCCGCACTGCGGCCTGGCACCGTGAGCAGACCACTTGGCTTGTTCACCACCAGCAGGTGCTCGTCCTCGTACATTGCCAATGGCTCGGCGGGGTCGATGGCCGCCGAGCCGAAGAGCGGGGGCGAATCGGCGGGGAGTCCACCCAGCATGTGTGTGAGGATGGGCAGACACTTGCCGCGACAGGCGGCGTAGAACACACCCGCGCGGCGATCGCCGGTTGTGGACGGCGCGCCCAGCCACAGTTCCGCGAGCGCCAGTGGCGTGAGCCCCAGGCGATACGCATGGGCCAGCAGCTTCGGCGCTGCACAGTCGCCTGCGCCCGCGGGTGGTTCAGCTGGGACGAACAGGTCGCGCAGCGCTCGCACCTCACCGCGTGCGTTGGCGAAGTGATAGCTGTCCTGAATCTGCGCCATGAGGATGCGCGAGCGCTGCGTGCGTACGGCGTCGAGTTCGCGCACGGCCGCGTCGACACGAGTCGCCACCGCCGTGTTCGCGCCTTCGGACCCCGACGCGAGCAGCGCCGCGCGTCGCGCGCTGAACGCCAGCATCTCCGCTTCACCGTCAATCCACACGCGGTCGCGCTGCACGCGATCGAAGGTGGGCGGCGCCCAGCCGTCGATCTCCCACTGCCCATTCACCATTCCGGAGAAGCCGCGCAAATAGCCGATGGTGCCGTCGGGCGCTGCCACCACGAGCACCCCGAACATCTTGCCATTGCCGGGCTCGTGCAGGCGCCATTCGCTCGCATACTGCGACTCAACAGCATCGGCAAGTTCGAGCGCGGCACGCCGCGCCAACGGGTGCACGGCCCTCCGGTCGAACGGGGTCGGGAACCGCGTGGGGACGTCGTCGGTGTGCGGGGCGGGTGAAAAGGGAATCACAGCGGGAAAGATATCGCACCGCTACCTCGTGTCGCCTGGTGGACTCGCCGCGCACCGACCTGGCGCCTGATGATGCGTGGCCGTCGGCTGCGAGCGCCGCTACGGCCCGCGGACGACGCCCTGTGTCCGCAGCCACGACATCATTTCGTTCCACACGGGCGGTTGCGGCCCCCCGTCGGCATCGCGAAGGAAGTGGTCGGCGTTCGGAAAGTTGACCACGGTGTGCATGGACACGCCGGTGCCCGACAGCGAGTCCAGCACGCGGCGTGATGCGAAGGTGGGCACGCTCATGTCACGGTCGCCGAGCAGCCAGAGTGTGGGGACCGTGGATCTGGCGAGGACCGGAACGGGGTCGTATCCGCGTCGTCCCGCATATGCGAGGACACGCGCCTCGAGCTCACGTCGATCGGATACTTGTGGGGGACGCGACCCGTCGCCGGAGAGATCGCTGTAGTACTGTTCGACACCCGTGGAGACGGCGGGGCTGGCCAGCAGCACCTGGAAGCGAGGGCGGCGCGCAGCGACGGAAGGCATGCGCATCCTGGACAGGCGAAATCGTCAGGCGTCGGCCCTGGGCCCCCGAGCGCCGGAAGCAATTTGACGAATTGCTCCCAGATGGTACGCCACGTGCATCACACTACCGATCACGCCGTCCAACGCGACACCGACAACTTTGCGTGATTCCTGGAGCGCAGCATACCACCGCTCGGCCTCCTCGCGCAGACTCTGCCGCAACGCTGCCCACTCGACATCCGATACCGCCCTGCGCTCCCATGACGCCGTCCAGTCCGCGTCCGCGAACGGGTTCTTCTCCCCGGCGGCCCAGCGGTTCATCAACGAAAGGCCATAGCGCAGATGCTCGACATGGGCAGCGATGGACGCGCCCTCATTGCTTGACTTCGAGGCCTCTGACGAGGATAAGCCGTCCAGCGCCACAAGAAGCCCGCCATCACCGGGATTCAGCACGAAAGCACCGGTCGGGGGCGCACCGTAGACGAGTTCCCGAAACAGTGTGGGGAGACTTCGATTCAGGTCGTCGGATGTCATGTAGCGTCCTCGTGTCTGCATGAACGACCGGCGGGCCGTCAGGAACGACGGCATCGGAGGTCCCGAGCGGTATCGCGCCCCCCACCCCCCGCCTTCACATTCCTTCATCCTAAATGTGTACAGAACTGCGGATTATTTGCATTGGGGACGTCGGCAACGAGTTTCCTCCTGAAGGACTCTGGCGTTTCCGCAGCACACACAATGGCAAGCGCGAGGGCGAAGCGCGCGTTGGCATCACGGTCCTTGAGTTGACTGAACACCGTCGCGGTGAACACGGTTGAATCCTGCGCCTGCACGGGAAATCTCCTTCGCATCGGTACCGGGCTCGCACCGGGCAACCAGCCGACTCGACTGCCCACCTTCGCAAGGTAGGCTTGCGCGTAGAAGCACCCGCTGGGACAATCGAGCGGCGGTCCATACGAAATGCGGTACATCAACACGTCGGTACCGGGGAGCACGATGGGTATACGCCTCATGAGAAGCGACCGGGCAGAAATTGCTCCCGAGCGAGAACCCTGCGCCCCACTGCCCCGCGCGAAAGCCCGTCGAGTCCGCCGCCGGCGACTGCGCGCGCACGACCGGTTGTGTACTCTCAAGCTTGCGCGCCGCACCATGAACCGTCAACGAATTGCTGTCCCTCGGTCACCCGACGAGGTTTCTCGCGCTGGGACTCCAACTGTTGTTCGTTAAGCTCGATTTTGAAGGCGGCCCTTCTACTTGCGGTCGAGACGCACGCGAGTTGGCCCCTGCGGCCCCTGCTGCTCCAGCACGACGCCGGCGACCTCGCTCTGTGAGTCGACCTGGAATTCGAACATCGGTCCGCGTGGATCCTGGAAGCGGGTCTCCGACCGCGCGTTCAGGGGCGCCTCGGGATTGGTGCCGGGCTTGACCCACAGCCGGTCTCCATCGAGACGGAAGGTGGCCGTGAAGCCGGAAGCCGCCGCATACTGCCCGACATAACGCTTGAGGATGGCTGAGGAGACCGCGATGCCCGGCGCGGCGGCGGGATTCTGTGGCAGCGGCGGCAGCGCAGGCAATGCATCGATGAACGCCGCCATGCGCTTGCGCGTCGCCTCGTCCGGCAATCGGCCAATGCCCCCGCCGATGTTGTCGATCATGTGCGCCGTCTTGGTCGTGCCAACCCGTGCAACGGTCACGGCGGGGTGGCTGATGACGTACTTGAGGAAGAACTGCGCCCAGGTGCGCGCGTCGAACTCGGCCGCCCATTCAGGAAGCGGGGTCGTCCCGACACGCGCGAACAGGTTGCGGCTCAGGGCACCGCAACTCGTCCCGGCATTGGCACCCAGCGGGAAGAATGCCATCACGCCGATCTTGCGCTCGAGCGCGAGTGGCAGGATGGTGTCCTCGACGCGGGCGCGGTTGCCCACATCGTAGTCGACGCCGATGAAGTCGATGGGCTCGTTGCGCATGACCGCTTCGAGCTGGGGGTAGAGATTGTCGCTGATTACCTGAGCGCCGATGTACCGGATGCGACCCGCCTTCTTCTCCGCCTTGAGCACGTCGAGGTGTGCGGTGCCGCTGCCCGGGTTCACCATGGCGAGATCGAGCTTCGACACGTTGAGCCGCTCAAGCAACGACGCGATCTGCGCCTTGGCGCCCTCGGCGGTGGGCTGTGGCGGGCCACCGGGGGCAGGCGCAAAGCCGCGCACCGACCAGAAGAGCTTTTGCCGGACACCGAGTTCGCCGGCCGCATTGATGTGAAAGTTCTCGGCGGCGGTATTTCCATGCATGGCGTCGAACACGCGGCCACCGTTGTCCGCAAACGCCTTGAGCACGGCCTTGAGCGCGGCGGGGTCCGCACAGGACACGTGATTGGAGAACGACAAGCCAACAGCCGGAAGCAGCTCACCGGTTGACGGAATGGCCCGTTGGATGAGCGTGCCGTCAGTCTGCGCCAGTACGGACAGGGCGCGCCGCATTTCCGGTGTCAGCGCGAGCGCCGCACCGGCGCCGAGGGTGGTGCCAAGCCATTCACGACGTGAGAGCATCCCGGAATCTCCGTGCGGGTTGTGAGCTGAGGCGACTACGGCTGCCTCAATTGAGACCCCGGGCGCGTGGAAATGGAGGTGGTGGAAGTGTTCGGATTGTGTTTGCAATGTGTAAGTGGGCACGGCGAAAACGGCAGCGCGTGCCGTCAGTACAGCGTCGCTTGCTGCCGTGCGGGAAGTTCCGCATCGTAGGCGGGACCGCCGAGCGCGCCCTCGGTGAGCGCTGCGAGCATCTCGCCCGCCGACGGTACGTGCGCGAGCGACTCTGGAGACACCGGCGCCCAGAGGCGGCTTCGCTGTATGGCGCGCGCGCACTGGAAGAACGCGGCCTCGACGCGCACCTCCACGACGCAGGTCGGCAGCCGGCCCGAGACGGCGTATGGCGCCAGCACAGCCGGATCCGCGAGAACCGTGGCGCGCCCATTGATCCGCAGCGTTTCACCGCGGCCGGGGATGAGGAAGAGCATGGCCACCCGAGGGTCGTGGAGGATGTTGCGCAGGCTGTCGATTCGGTTGTTCCCGCGCCGCTCCGGTAGGTGCAGGGTCTGCTCGTCGACGACTGCCACAAATCCGGGCGCATCGCCCCGCGGCGACGCATCCATGCCGTCCGGGCCAGCGGTGGCCAGCACACAGAAGGGCGACGCGCGCAGCATCTCCTGGTAGACCAGCGGCAGCGTGGTGACTTCCTTGCGACGTGACGCTTCCTGCACGGGGCCAAACAGAGCCAAGAGTGCATCCAGGGAATCGATCTCGCCGCGGTTGAAACCAGTTCCGGACATATGTTCTCTCAGGTGGCTGGTGGACGCTGAAGTGCGACTGCGGCGCGGCGCCCCCGCATATCGTGCAATGTTGCCGAGCTTGCTGAACTACGTACGTAGAACTCAGGCGCGCTTCACCACGTCTCTTGGCTGCGTGATCCGTCCGGGCCGGAGCACAGGTACGAGAACACGCGGCAGCACCACACCGACAGTTGCCCACCCGATCACCGCTCGCGCGACAGAGAACGTCTCGTCAAGGAACGTCGCGATACTCGCTTCCCAGCTGCTGATGGCTCCAGCCAGCATCGCGAGGATCATCGCCACAGCAACCAGGTTCATGATGGCACGTTGCGGCGAGCCCTCAAGGGCCGGAAACCTCCCGCACGCTCGGACCCATGCCCAGAGAACCACGAGGGACAGCGGCGTGATCAGGATAACGCCGGAGAACAGCCAAAGAAGATCGTGAGGTAGGAGACGGAGGCTGGTTGTTGCTCCCTGTCCCGCGATCATGTTGGTACTGAAAACCAGCAGTGCGCCCACGCCGAGCGTGCACGCCATTCCCGTGAGTTGCCACAACGCCACGACACCGTATCTCATCGCCGATCATGGCCTCGGCGGCGGCCCCGCGGGGTGCTTTTCGCAAACAGGAGGCTGCTCAGCGCTCCACGCCATGGACGCAATGCGCCACATGCCGGCGCTCTTCACCAACGTGAACACATCGGCGCCGCAGTGGGACCAGTTGCCGTTGACATACAGGTCGTACGGCATCCAGACCATTGCCACACCGCCACTCACCCGCGCCATGGGCGCAAAGCCGCGCTCTACCACGCCGCTGAGGTTCGCCGCGCGCTGCGCCTCGCGAGTGCGTGCCCGGTAGATGGTGACGCCGTCCCGCGTGGATGTGGGATACAGCATCGCTTCGGGAACCATGAGGTTGGTGAACGCCACCGCGTCCCCGCGGCTGATGGCGGCGAGGGCGGAATCCGCAATGGCGATGACGGCCTTCTCGTCTGCAGTCGGCTGCGCGCGTAGGGCGCCGGGCATCGCGGCAACGATTGCCGCGATCAGGAGAAGCGGGAGAATGGTGGGCATGGAGAGAATCTACGCGCGATCGCCGTCTGTGTTTGGGAGGGACGGACTGCACGTCCAGTGCGCCAAGCCATCTGTCACGCCCTCATGGCCGTTGATCCAACAGATGCAGCACCTGCGCACGACAATGCGAACTATGGGAACATTCCGCATCCGCCGGATGCCGCCAGTGGTGTTCGCCACGACATCCCTTCATTCCCGTTCCCTGCCTACAATGACCCGCACCTACATACGCCTCAGCCTGCTCGCACTGCTGGCAATCTCACTGGCATGCAACGACAGCGGCCCCACCATACCGCAGGCCGGCGCCGCGTTCACGCTGTCCACGGCAGGCAGCACGACGATGGAGCTGACCGGCACGACGTTGTCGCTACCCACCCAATTGGTGGCCTATCGTGAGACTGTGAACGGTCGGGAGTACGTGGTCGACCTCACTCCGGTCGTGCTTGTTCAGTCGATTACGACATTGGCGTCGTCATCGCAACTCACCATGAACGTGTTCGGTCGCCTGGAGACCGGGACCTATCGCGTGCATCGCGAAGGTACCGTGCCATCGGCCACCAGCCTTCAGGCACGCCTCATCATTCCCGTAGGTGCCGATCATGAGGATACCTTTTTCCTCGACGACGGCTCGATCACCGTGACATCGCTCAACCCATTTACGGCGACGTTCCGCTTCACCGGCACGCAGCGCATTCGTCGGCCGCGGGAGGTGCAGATCGGACAGTCCGCCACCTCAGTGCCGGCGCCCATCACCGTCACCGGGCGCATCGGCGCGCCGTAGTCGACGACTCGGCGGCGACTCGGCCGATGTTTGTACAGGAGCACGACGGCCACGACGAGTGCAGGTAGGCCGCCGCCCGCCAGCCGGTGCTCGCGCGGTCGGTGGGAACACCGTATACTCGACCGACCCCCTTCTGAAATTCCTATCCTCACTGGATCCCGAGACGGGATACCGCAGTGAAGGATTCCGGACGACATATCCTTCGTCATGGAACGACTCTGGTTGGAAGCGAAACATCCTGCCATCACGGCGGAGAGGCGTATCACAACGACACTCCAAACGGAGCGCGGCTGGGAAGAGTCGCTCGGGAAGCTGGCCCGGCTCGTGGAGGGTGGATGACGGCGCATCACGATCCACGTGCCATTCGTTCGCCGGCATGGCTTCTCTCGGGGTTGACGCGAAGTGTTGCTGGAGAGCTGACGCTGACGAATGGGCGGATCGTGTTCGAGACGCGTGATGGCGCCAGACTGCTAGACGCGGCACTCAGTGAGCTCACCAGCGCAACGTTTCCCTGGTACTATTTCGGCGGCGGCATGAAGCTCCGCATCGGGTCTGAGACCTATCGCCTCTCATTCGCACGACCGGGAAATCTTCCCGAGTACAGCGCGCCGGATGACGGCGGCGATATGCGCAGCAGCCGTCAGTCAGGCGCGGAGTGGAAGGCGGCGCTCACCGCGTTGATGACACCGCGTTGATCACGCGCGGCGCTGTATTGCATGACATCCGGTCAGCCGCGAATGCTCCGCGAGGTCATGGGATCACCTTCATTTGCGTCGCCTCGATGCCGTATTGGCCGGGATTGAAGTTGGGATTCTTGGTCAGGATGTACGCGTCCTGCCCGTGGACACGCCACGCGTTACCGTAGGTGTGATCGAGTTGCACGGGGCTATTGCTGACGGGATCCATATAGGTGTCCACACCGCGGATCGCCTCGAGACTGCGGCGCTGCATGCGATCGTCTGTGGACTCCCCGGGATACAGTTCGCCGCCACCCGAGCCGCTGGTGGCGCGATCAAACCCGGACATGCGCTGGAAACTTTCGATGTTGGACTTGGTGGCGGCTGCACCGCCAGCCACGATGATGGCAGCACGTTCGCGCGTGCCCTGAACGGCGGCCGCACCAAGCTGCTGCTGCAACGCGAAGAGTCGCTCCAGCCACGCACCGTTCGGCACGATCGAACGACGCGCGGCTTCGACGAGGGCGAAGTCCAGTTGGCCTTCGGGCGCCGACGCCGCGAACGAGCCGAGCGTTTCACCTGAGGAGGACATCAGCGGCGTGCCACCCATCGGATTCGGCAGTTGCGACGCAAAGAACACGGCCGACACACCGGCCACGCCCCGCATCTCCTCGCCGTCCTGCGTGTAGGCAAACAGAATTTCACCGCCGTCGGCACGCACCCGCATCGACAGCCCCATCGAATTGATCATCTGCTGCGTGCGCTGCGCGTAGTCAGCGGCGGAACTCGCGTAGTCCGGACGCTCGCGATAGTCCATGATGCGGACGCCCTGATAGGCGCGCTGTACGCGCGCTTCGAGATATTCGCGCGCACTGGCGAAGGAGGCGGGCATGCAATCACCGCTCCCTGCAGTGTTCGACGTCGCCCACACCTCGGTGGGGAAGATCAAGATGGTCGACCGTCCATCGGGAGAGGTGGCCTGCCAGTTCACCGAGTACGGCGCGCTGCAGGGGCCGGATCCCGCAATGACGCCGCCCGTACTGCGCCAGCCCATGGGCACAAGTACCGACATCGCCGGCATGGCCGCGATCACGCCGGGGTCATCGATGCTCACGCGCTGCAGCATGAGTGCATCGGGTGGCAGCGGCGTGGTGGGCCTCACCGATCTCCCTGACCCCTTGCCCGCGCGCATGCCCATGGAGTCACTGAATGCGGCATCGCCGGTCCCATCGCCCTGCCGGTTGGAGTTGTCCTCGGCAGTGGCATCGCAGCCGAACAGTACCGCGCAGAGTAGCAGGAAGCGGCCGAACGGCAGGTGAGATCGGATTCGTGGAAACATGGGCATGGGCACCGGGTGAGTGTCGCTTCACCTATGTACGCGCGAAAAGGTCGAAAGGCGGCTCATCGCACGGTCAACCAGATCCACAGTTCCGCGTCGCCAAGCACCCGGCAGGAGTGTGACACCCACGTGCAGACGCGGACTTGCGATTCCGCCGGACATCGCGCCCCACGTGGACATGCCGGTAAGCGCGAGGCTACGCGTGACATGGACGTTCGCGCCGAAGCCAAACGCCGCCAGCGTGCGCCACGACATACCGTCCTCCACACGTCCGGTAGATGCCTCAAGACGATCACGACTCAACGTGCGGCTTGAGAGACCGCCTTGTAGGAACGGGGTGATGACGCGAAAGACGGTCGGTGCATGGTAGCGCGCCCCAATATCCACCGAGCCGACGCCTGTTCGGTTCCCCCCCGTCGTCTGGAAACCGCCCCAGCCTGCATTGATGTACGCCGCCCATTGCCGTGTGAAGCCATAGCCGAGTGTGAGGCCTTGGCCGACCACGTGCTCGTTGGCGCTGCTGGGTACGCCTGGCTGAGTCGTGACCACGTTGGTTTCCGTCCCATAGCCGAGCATCAGCCCGGTCGTATGTGTACGGCCCGCGCGCTCTTGCGCGAGAGTCGAACGTCGGATCCCCCACGATACGGGGAGCAGCGCCGCACCGTCACACACCGCGATGCCCGCGGCACTCGACACGTACCGCGTACGCGGCGCCCAACCTTCTGAATGGATCGCGCATATCATCCGAGAACTGCGCGTGATGGCCTCGCATCGTGTCGCCCCCCGCTGCACGAGAACGCAACGACATGACGAACTCCGATCCACTGAACATGTTGTTGAAACCGATGCGAATAGAATCACTCCCGCTGTCAGATTGCCAGGTGTTTAGTCCGTTGATTTCTGGTTCCATGTTCAGCGGCAACGCCGCCCACTTCTCATCGAATCGATGTGCGAGTCGAACACCGACGCCGTGAGCAGTCCCAGCCAGCACGGTATCGAGCTGCACGAAGGTGGGAGCCCAATAAGCATCCGGTGGCGATGTACCAAATTGATTGAACAACTGCCAGCAACCCACGGCCTCTTCCCGGAGCGCCCCACGCGACGCCACCCGCGCGGATGGCGCGTCGTCACGAGACCCGCCGCATGCGCCAACCGCTGTTACGGTTAGGACGGAACAGAATCGCACAATTCGGGACATGTTTGAAACCTTGCCCTTCTCGCTATCGCTGCGAGCTGCTCGCGCAGTCGTTCTCCCCTTTGGCTCGAACAAAGACGAGTGCGCGTGGCTCGAACTTGTAGGGCATCGCACCAAGGTGACCGTACTCGCCCTTGCGGCTCCTGACTCCCCGCCAGCGCACAAACACTGGCGGCGGGTACGTGCCAATGACGTACGGTCCTTGTACAGGTGGAAGGGTGGAAAGAAACCGTCTGAACTCTGGCACAGCGTCCGTCGACTCAACCCACCATCCGCGTTCGGAATTGCACGGCGCGAAGCCGCTCGACTCGAAACCGGCGACATAGTGTCCCTGCACCTCGACCATCACCTCGCGGTTCGGTCCCAAGAGATCCCGACAGCCCACAAGCAAGAGAGCGGTGCCCGAACAGACACACGAGCAAACTTTCGCCGTATCGCGAACAATAGCGCGGATTCTCTGCATCATACTCCACCTCGCGTGATTCGCTGCATAGTGCACAACGCGCAACGCTTTGCTGCGGCGCTCCCATGAAGGTACGCGCTTGGGGCATCGTCCGCAGCGGGCCTTCTACAGCGGCCCGCCGTTAGCGAGTCGTTGCGCTGAACCATAGGCCCACCATTGAGAGTGGCCAACAAGCTGTAGTTACCACGTACATGCGCCTTCGGGAAAAGTGTGCGGCGACCGCCTGGAGCAACATGGCTCCCGAGAGAAACACTGAGCCGAGTGACCGAAACGGAGGCTCACCGCCGAACACCGGAACCCCTTGCCAGGCGAGTACGCTCGCAACGAAGAGTGCGGACGTCAGAAGCACGAAGGTATGGTCAAGTCGCGCCCATCGCGGGTCGTCGTATCGCCAGGTCATGATCCTCGGAGCAATGGAAGTTGTGGTTTGGACGCGAAAATACCGGCTTCTGCAGCGGACGCTCAATCAAGAAGCGCGCGTAGCGCGCTTCCGAAACGTCGTCCCGCTGCAGCAAGCAGCGTTAGCCCCGACGTGATAGGTGCATGGTGAACGGATTGTCAGATCTTGTCCCAACCGTGCCGGTCTGCCCATCGGATTGCACGCGCGGTACTCCAGGTCATGTACGTGGTGATGATCCCCATAACGATCGCCGCTGTCAGTCTTTGAGCAAGCGTGGCGCGCCCCGGGGCAACCAACAGATACACTGGTACCCCCAGTGTCATCAGGACGAACAGCCAGTAGAAGACCATGGCTCCGGCGCGATCAACCACACCAAACAGCTTTCGTCGGACCCAGAGCGGGGCACGCTCCTGGTCGCCCGAGCGCTCGATCACCTCGGCAACTGCGCGATCGAGTGCGTCGACTCCGATTCCCGCCTCTTGCGCAGCGTCGCGCAGTCGCACAAGCGAGATCGACTCATGTCGCGCAGCGTCAAGTACCGTCGCACGCGCCAGCACCTCGCGGGCAGCCTCGACAGACAGGAATACGGTTGAATCTTCGTTCACTGAGGCTACTGCCGTGTCAGTGTGATCGCAAAGCGCGCGCTCCCCACCGTCTGATCCGCCACGGTCAGCGCATTGCCACTCACCGTCCACGTCAGGTCGCGAACAAACGTATCCGCCGCCTGCTGAAACTGCACAGCATTGCCCGTGCGCACGGCCGTACCGGCCATGTTCTCCGTCAGGGCCGTCCCGCCCGTGACACTGGCCGGGAGAACGAGTGAACCGCTGGTTGCATTGTCCGTGCCGATCGTGATCGTCAGGGAGCCGCTTTGCGCGAGCACGTCAGTCGCGGCCTGTCCGGATGGCGTGACACGGAAGGTGGTCGCGCGATAGCTCCCCGCCAGCACATTCGTCTCTGTTGGCGTGTCGCCTCCGCACGCGGAGAGCATGCTCGCGATAGCCAGCGTCGTGGGAATGCGGCGAAACATGGACGGCAGTCGTGGCATGGCAGTTTCAGGCGAGAAGAATGATGCGGATTGCAGTGGACGATTCTCGCACCCAGTACTGCCCCGAACATGGCAAAGTTCCGGGCCGTCCAACGCTGGCTTCTGCTGGGGGAGTTTCAATCAGGGAGCGCGCCCAAGCCCGCCCCTCGGTGCTCTTGACGCCATCGGTCGCGAGTCTAGAATCGAGCAACCCGATCTGATGTCCAATCCGGGCGTATGAAGACCGGAAGTAGTTCAGACTCGAGAATTTCCTGGGTTCGACTGTATTCCCGCTCCGTTGCAGTTCCATGACCAGTTACCGGGTGCAGTACACTCCTTACGACAAGAGGCGACAATGAGCTGGCGAGGTGCATTCCTGATGGCACTATGTGCAGGCCTGGCCGCGCCGCTTTGCGCACAGACACCGGCGGCGACATCCCTGTTCACTGCGCGCATCCTCGACGCGCGCACCGAACGACCAATCGCTGAGGCGAGTATTCTGCTGCCCGGGCTCGAGCGCACCGCGAGGAGCGATTCGCTTGGCAACATCCGTCTCACGCAATTGCCGGCAGGCAAGCACATCGCGCTCGTCCGCGCCGTCGGCTACGACTCACTGCTGTTTGCAATCGATATTGCGCAGTCCGATACCGCCGAAGCGGACCTCATGCTCACGCCGACCACGCAGCAACTCGAAACGGTAAAGGTCGAAGCCACCGGCGGGATGCGGGCCGCGCGGATGGCAGAGTATGAGGAACGCAAGAAGATCGGACTCGGGAGCTTCATGGACTCGACGGTATTTCAGGAGTTTCCTGGCACCCCGTTGGCCGATGTACTCGACAGACGGCTACCCGGCCCGAGATTCCGCGGCGCTCGGTGCCTCATTCTTGACGGCGTCCCGGTGGTAGGATCCGATCCGAATCTCGTGCTGCCCGAAGAGATCGCGGCCCTTGAGGTCCATACGGGTGCGACCGTTCCCGCAAAGTACGGCGGGACGACCAGGTGTCGCATATTCATCCTGGTGTGGAGGAAGCTGCGATGAGCGTGCGGCGTGTATGCGCAGTGCTCCATCTACTGAAGCTGGACGCCTAGGGCACGAGCCTGAAGACGTTCGATGGGAATGCGCGATAGCCAAACTGCTCGGTCGGTGACGTGTAGTCTTCCGCGAGCGCTCGGCGCATGCGCACCGCGACCAGCCCCTTTTCCGGAAAGATCGTGAGGTACTGTCCAAGCCACCCTTGCGCGGAAATGCCGAGCGACGGAGTCGTGCCCAGGACGCGAAAGTACGGCATGTGATTGGTGGCGCCGAGCCACTTCATGAATGCGGTGTACTCCGCTGGCGTCAGTCGCGCTGCCATCGCGGCGTAGTACGCGCTCGGCGCCGTGTATGACTCAGCCACGAGCGGTTGCAGTTTCGCCATCGTCGAATCGGGCGCGCCCATGGATCGCCACTGGGTCAGCAGGTCCGACGTGATGCCGATCGCGGTGTAGTTCACGAGGCGCCACCAAAGCAGCCCGTACTCCGGCGCAAAGGTCGTCGACGCCGCGGCGGACGCGGCCATCCAATCCAGCGGGATCACCTGCTTTCCCTGCCACTGACCACCATCGAGAATCGCCTGTCCGACCTTCGCCAGGTCGAGCGGCCGAATCCGCATCTCGCCGGCGCCAAGGGGAACGCCGTGCAGATCACGCACCCAACTGACGCTCGTGATGCCCATGGGGACAAACAGCTTCTCATTCAGGTACTGGTCCATCGGCTTGCCCGCCAGACGCCCCGCCAACAGCGCGAGGAGATCGACGCCCGCGTTGTTGTACTGCCATCCGGTCCCCGGCGCGAAGAGCGTGCGCGACACGATGGCCTTGGCTTCGATGTCGCCCATGTCCCGCGTCGGATCGAGGCCGGAAGTATGTGACAGCAGGTGGCGGTACGTGATGCTCGCCTTGCGCGGATCGGCGTCGGCGAACGTCGGCAACTGCTTCACCACCGGTTCATCGAGCGAGGCGAGCTTGCGATCCGCGAGCAGGAATCCGAACGCCAGGCCAACGAACGACTTGCTCGCTGACATCGCCATGATCGGCGCGTCGATGCGACCAAAGTAGTTCTCATACACGACCTTGCCGTTTCGCAGGATGACTACGCCTTCGCTGCGCTCCGCCGACGCGTTGGCGATCAAGACCTTGAGCGCGGAGTCGCTGATGCCCTCGGCAGCCGGCGTCGAAACAGGAATTCCTTCGCGGTCTGTTACAGGCGCGGGCGCGGGCGTATCGACCGGGGAGTTCTCGGTGGGAGCGTCCGTTTTGCATGCCGCGAGCACGGCGACCACGCAGTACACGAACGCCAACCTCTGCCGCATTCGCAGCAGCCTCCCCCTCACCGCCGCGGACCCGTCCACACCACAATCGTGCCGCAGCCGCTGAAGATGTCCTGGAACTCTGCCGGGACGAAGCCGGTCTGGTACACCTCGACCGCCGCCACGTTGTCCGGCAGGATGAAGCTGTCGAGCGCCTCGGTGCCGGGCATGCGCATTCGGTCAACGAACACGGTGGGCACGCACCCGCCCCGAGTGCCGCGCATCGTGATCACGCGATCAGTACTCCTACCGCGCATCTCGAGCCGCACACCCGGCATCTCGCGCAGCACGTCAGTGAAGCGGAACAGCACCATCTCTTCCAGGTCGGCAGGCCCAACGAACCGGCCGATGCCCATGCGCTGTCGCTCTTCAAAGGCCGCGAGATTGCGCCCGAGCGCAGTGCGCAGAATCGCGTTCGCACGCACCCGCACCGTATCCATGACCTCTGCACGCGCCATCGCCACCACCTGCGCCACGGTGTCGCCGGGCACGAGGTCTACCGACTGCTGCTGCGGCGCGTAACCCAGCGCGCGCACATCAAGCGTCCAGGTGCCGGTGGGTGTGGCCGTCAGCACGAAGCGCCCCGCACTGTCGGTACGCGTTTCAAGGCCGGTCGAACCCAACCCGACCATGGCGTTGGCAAGCGGACGTCCGTCGTCTGTCTGCACGGTGCCGCGCACCCCACCCTCGCCACGCAGCACGATGTCCACGACGCCGCTGTCTTCCGGCGCCCGCGGGCCGCTCGAGGTGGCCGCGACCGCGTCCGCACGCCCCAGCACCAGATCGCGCGGCGCAATGGCGGTGGCCGACGACGTGAACGTGGCCACGCCGCTCGCCGCGTCGGCTCCCAGCGCGCGCAGCCGGACGGTGGTCTCAGTGGGCACGCCGCACACCACGTAGCGGCCGTTGTCACCGACCGGCACGTCGGTGGTCACGATGGTGCGTTCGACACGCCCCTCCTCGATGCGCAGGTCGAGCCACTGCGCCGTCACCTGCCCGGCGCTGGGCGGCAGCTCGCTGACCGTCGCTGCCGCGCGCGGCGGCGCGCTGGTCGGCACGGCGCGCCGCACGGTGCCGAACAGATAGCCGGTGCCCGGAATGGCCGCGCTTCCGCACACGCGCGCCACGAGGGTGTTCACCGACGGCACCGCCGCGCGCACGGTCACGCCACGCCCGGCCCGCACGGTGAACGGCACCGCCACGCTGCCCACACCGAGTGTGTCGAGACGTGCGTGACGCGCCGTGAGCACCCACGGCCCGGCCGGCAGGTTGTCCACCCGTGCGCGTCCGCGCGCATCGAGCGTGGCGTCGTGCACGCGTGTCGTATCGAGTACCGACACGAGACGTACGCTCGCGCCCGCAAGCGGCACTCCGGTGATGCTGTCCACGCTCGTGATGTCCACGCGGCCAGGACGACCCGGCGACGGGGACGCTTGCTCCTGCTCTTGCTCTTGCGCGTGGACAGGCGCGGCGCCGAGCGTGCTCAGACATGTGACCATGACAGCGACCAGGAAGTTCGTACGGTGCGTCATCACTTGCGATTCTCCATCACACTGCGGCGTTCGAGTCACGCCGAGCACGTCGTCGGGATCGTGCGCGGGCTGGGAATTTCAATCGGGCTGATCGCCTTCGCGTAGAGCATACGGCTCGATCACCGGCCCCGCCAGTTCGGCCCGCCCTGACAGGTATTCACGGATGCCAAACGGAACCTGCAGGACCAGCGTCGCGCCGTCCCCCACAACCAGGTAAGCGCCTTGTACCTGACCTTGCGAGCCGGTGTTCCCTAGCTCGTGCCAGACCCGGTATGGGGTGGCTCCAGCGGCGAAGGCGCACCTTGTGCCGCTATGTCAGCTACAGGGTAGCGATGTGGCAGGCATGTCGATCTCCGATGCGAACACGACGATGGCCCACCAAATGCTGCCGTCCATCAGGGCCTCTGCGGGAACCTCGCGCAAGGCGATCTCGTCGTGCTCGGGCTCATATCGCAGCTCCTGCAGTCGGATCTGCAGCGGGAGATGCACTCGCCCGCCGGCATCCTGCACGGTGAGTTGGACGTCGCGAGGAACCCCCTTGGCTTCCTCTGGAGACATCGGCTGGAGCACGACGTGGCCGGTATTTACCTCGCGGCCGGGACCATGGCGCGATCGCTCGGCAACGATGTCCGGCTCAACGGGATACTGGTGGATTGAGGACGATCCTGGAAGAGGCAGCTGTACTTGCCACACGCCCATAGGCTGCGCGTGCGGTGCGGCTACGAGGATTGCCGACAGTGTTTGCGGTCTGTCTGGACGGCGGGGAGGCTCATGCGGGTCCGGCGCCCGCGTTCGCAGTTCGCCAAGCAGCTGATCGCCGCGCCAAAGTGTCAGCGGCATTTCTGTCATCCGAACGGACGTGATCGCGCTGGCTGTGCCTCAGCGGTCGCTACCGTCAAGCTGAAAAGCAGTACGGTACGCATCAGAAGGTCGCGTACTCTCATGTCCTAGATACCGCTTCCATGGTGAATGGTCAGCATAGCGTATGCTTCTGCTGCGGCCGCTCCGACAAGAAGGGTTTGGCAGGGCGTCCGCAACCGACTTAGGCCATCATGGATGCCCCGCCCAACCCAATCCGCACCTGCGGCTGTCAGCATCAAGCGTCGTTATACCGCCGCGCGCACAGTCTGATCGTCGGCCGGCGCCACACCGACCCAGCCAATCCAGAAATCGATCCCGAAGCGAAGGCCGACGTGGTGGACACGGTTGGCGTCGGCTTCGACGCCGAGATAGCGAGCCCAGCGCTGGTAGTCGCCAAGCGATGCGTCGTTGTCGCCAAATGCGTGCACCAGGAACAGCGCACGCGGGACTTGGAAGCGCACGGCTTCAAGAATCGCGGCGACAGGCCGATGCATCAGCTGGTAGCGGAGGCTCTCCGTATCCTGTCTGCTGATTTCAAGGATGTTGCACAGCTGGGCGAGCCGCGCGGGCTTACCGCTCTTCTCCGAGGCATCGGCGAGCCACTCAGCGACTGGGCGGTCAAAGGGCTCACCGGCCTTCGCCTCGACTGCCACGGACACAACTCCGGACTTTGTTGCAAAGAGGGCCCAGAAGTCAGTTTGCGATGCGTGCCCGCCGCCTTCCAGCTCGACCTGATGCTCGGGGATGCCCAGCAGAAGCGATGCGCCACTGAATATTGGCTCTGCATCAAGGGTGGCCGCGACCGCAGGCGGGATGCCGCGCTCCGACCCGCGAGCTGCTTCCCACGCGACGGCAGCCTCGAATGCGGACTTAGTCTGTCGCCACTGCGTCGCCGGATTCGCAAGCAGGCGGCGCCAGTCGCTGGGGCCCATTGTAGGCACAACTAGTCGCGACACGAATCTCTCTCAGGTCGGTATAAAGTTCGCTTCTGCTGCGGAAACCCCACTAAGATGCGGCTGCGCAACGGCTGCATCAACAACGTGGCCGTCAGCAGCAAGCGTCGTCATGTGTCAGGCGCATCGGCGTCAATCTTCTGCCGAACCAGCTCCGCCAGCTGTTCGGGCGTTAGCACTCTGAGGTCAAGGTAACCGATTGTACCGGGGACTCCAGGAATGTCCGTATCGTCGAAGCGCACGGGTAGCATCCTGCCGCCCACGCCCTTGAGGTGGGTTGCGAGGGCATGGCTCTTCTCGTGATTGGGCCAAGCTTTGGCGGCGTAGTGTCGTGAAGAGAACATGACGACAAAGCTCGCGTCTTGTCCATAGACGTGTCCAAAGTGCTCGGCGAGATCCTTGCCCCAAAGATTTGTCTGCTCGTATCGGTCGTAGAACACGTCCACGCCGGCCTCGCGTAGAGCATCTGCGACCTTTTCAACGTACTCGCGGTCTTCTCCGGCGAACGAGAGCGCGACATCGTACTTTCGACGAGCCGCCGTGCGGCGCGCACTCCGCTTCTCCTTGGCCGTACTTGGATCCGTTGCGGGAGCAGACGGTCCAGAAGTGGAGGTGCGTATCTTGAAGCCGAGCGCCTCAACGTCGGCCCGAGACTTCTCGATCTCGCTGCGCCGGGCCGCTACGGCCGCTCGAACCGCGGGCTCAAGCTGGCGGTTGTACTCCGCAACCTGCGCGTCAACCCAACCAAGCCACTCCTTCAGCCTGGTGAGATCTTCGTCAAACCACTTTTTTGTTGCGGCGACGTCGCGACCCGGAGAATCGTACGGGAACCGTAACTCGTCTTTGCCAATCACAGCCCGCGCACCATTCAGTGTATATGTGCTTGGCCGGCATCTTAATACTTGAGGGTCTCCGCTGAATGGGAGATGGTAGCAGACCTCAAGTCCATCAACGATCGTTGGTCCCCACGGGTTGTGGGCGCGATTGAAGTCGTGGCTGACGTCGATCTTGACGTCGCGCGTGGACACTTCGATTTGGTCGTCATGAAGCAAGATGGGTCTTACGACGAGTTCGGAAGCTGTCATTGCGGCGAGGTCTTCATCAGTGCGCGACGCGAATCCGGACTCAGGGATCGTGCGGACACGCTCAGCGACGCCCTTCAGCTGATCGTCTAGCACTGAGCGCAGGTCGTAATCGCTGAACAGCAGGGTCCAGTCCTTTCTGATCATTGGTTATCGCGGAAGTCGGGTAGGTACGCTTAACGCTTTGTGTTCAGCTGCGAGCGGATGAAATAGAGCGAGCGAAGCGAACGCAGAATAGCCCGCTCGTCTGCTGCAACACTGGGTGAGACGGCACGTTCGAACACTCACCGGTACAAACCGGGTAGATAGGTAACAGAACAAACCGGCAGCATGGGTAACACTCCATTCAAACTGCATCTTCGCTTCGTACCCCGCGAGGAGCGACGATGCCGTGGTTGGAGACCGCACCGGTGGAGCAGCGCCAGCAGTTCATCGAAGACTATCAGGAGGGCTTCTATTCCATGTCCGAGCTCTGCGCTCGCTATGGGATCAGTCGCAAGACCGGCTACAAGTGGCTCGAGCGGTTCGCCGACGGCGGACGGCGCGGGCTGGCGGATCGGAGTCGAGCGCCCCACACCTGTCCGCATCGCCTCAGCGACGTCGTGGCGGAGCATCTGTGTCAGGCGCGAAAGAAGCATCCGGACTGGGGGCCAGCGAAGCTGCTCGACTGGCTTGCCGCCCGGCATCCAGACATCGAATGGCCGGCGACGAGTACGGCGGGGGATTTGCTCGCGCGCCGCGGTTTGGTGGTCAAGCGTCGGCGTCGGCGCCCACATCAACACCCGGGGGTGGTGGCGCCCGTGACGACGACGCCCAACGATCTGTGGACGGCCGACTTCAAGGGCCAATTCACGACGCGTGATGGCATCTGGTGCTATCCCCTCACGATTGCCGATCAGCACACGCGCTTCCTGCTCACGTGTCGCGGGCTCCTCTCCACCAAGGGCGTCGGCGTCAAACCGTTCTTCGAGCGCGCCTTCCGCGAGTATGGATTGCCCTTGGCCATCCGCACCGACAACGGGGTGCCGTTTGCCACGACCGGCATTCACGGCCTCTCGCAGCTCAATGTCTGGTGGATGCGGCTCGGCATTCAGCACCAACGCATTCATCCTGGACGACCACAACAGAACGGTGCGCATGAGCGCATGCACCGCACCCTCAAGCGCGCAGCCATCCGCCCACCGCGAGCCAATGCCGCGGCACAGCAGCGCGCGTTCGACGCCTTCCGGCGCGAGTACAACACCGAACGGCCGCACGAGTACTTGGGCGGCGAGACGCCGGCCACACACTACGCGAGTTCGCCGCGTCCGTACCCGAAACGACTCCCGGCCCAAGAGTACCCTGGACACTTCCTCGTCAAGAAGATCACCACGGGAGGGACGTTCCGCTTCCAGCATCGACTGCTGTTCATCGCCCAGTCGCTCACCAATCACCACATTGGATTGGAAGAGACCGATGATGGGATTTGGTCCATCTTCTTCAACACCGTCCTCTTGGCCAAGCTCGACGAACGGGACTACATCATTCGCGGGTAACCCGCTCGAACGTGTTACCCATGTTGCCGGTTTACTCTGTTACCCATCTCCCCGGTTGCTCAGCGTCTGACGGCGCAGAAGTATCCCGATGGCGAAGGAAGTATGCGATTGGTCTTGGGATCGTAGAGCCTGTAGTTCCCGTTCATCGGATTGTCCCATGCGCCGAAGAAGCCCGTGCCGGATACGTGCGTAATGGCGTACCGTGTCGGAGAATCATCGAAACACAGGTAGGTAATCGGACATCCGTGTACCAGCGTCCGATCGGAGTAGAGTCTCCATGACAGATCGAATTGTACGAACGGTGCCGTGCGTTCGACCCCCACGAGTTGCGGGATCGGGAGTGGCGTAGAGTCGGCCACGAAAACACCGCGGCGAATCTTCCGGCGTGGCCTTACGAAGGGGGCCCGCGCAGTGCTATCCGGCGCCGCGAGTTGCACAGTCTCCACTTCGGAAACGCGTCCGTTCACCGTGTCTACCTGGAAGATCCGAAAGTGTCCTTCCAACGCCCGCCACTGTGAGGAGTCGTAGACCGCCGCATCGCGGAAGGTCTGGCGATTGCACTGGTCTGGAGCGCGGAATGCTTGACGCGCCGAGCCGCATGCAGTCGCCAACGCTACAGGGAACAGGATCAAGTATTTCATGGAGGTGACAGGCTAACGTGTGCTTCTGCTGCAGCCGCTTCCATGAAAAGGCAGCCGACTCAAAAGGAGGACGGGGGCGGAAACGGCTGTTTGAACGTGAACGCGTTGGGGCTGGGACCGACGCGGCGGAGATCCTCCAGGCGCGCGACCGCTTCCTCAGGCGAAGGCCGGTGGCCTGCGGGCACCCACCAGAGTACGAGAAACGCCTCGGCCATCCGGCTGAACCATTCCCGTCGACGCGCGAGAACTTCCGCGTGGCCGCTACGATAGACGTACTGGTGCAGCGCCTCGAGCGACTCCCAGACGGAGAAGTTGACGATGATGCGGTCGTCGGCATAGGGCCGCACGGCGGTGGCGTCGCCGGTTTCGGTCTGAAAGCGCCAGATGAAGCCGGGCGCGGCGTCGGCAAGCGCGTTGATCTCGTCGAGTGCGGCAACGAAGTCCGCAATCTCAGGCGCTTCGAGCGGGGCCACCAAGCGTCCGATGTTGAGTTGCGCGAGCTGGAAGTCCATTCGATGTCGATGCGGCAGGCTTGGTCCGTATAACGACTGGCGTTGTGCGGCGGCACTACAATCAAATGCGGCTGAGGGCGCGTGCACCAGCCGGCGTCTCCTGCGGCTGCTTCCCCATAGCGCCGTCCGCACCAACGCGGGTTAGACCGCAGCTATCGTGTTCTGTCCGACCGATGCGTCCGCTTGAAGTCATCCCATCCCGGAGGCTCCAGCAGGTTGTCGGCGATCTCGGCCACTTCTTCCGCCGAACGCCACTCGGCGAGTATGGAACGCATCTCACCGGAAAGCACGAGGTCTTCCTGGCGCATCTGGCTGGCGGCTTCGAGGCCCAGCTGCAGGTTCTTGGGAAACTTGTAGATGGCGCCCACTCTCCGCTCCTGAGACCCACGGCCGAGGACCGACCGTCGGTGAAGCGCCGCGTCCGAGGCGACGGAGTTCAGGAACCCCTCAGTTCCTCCCCGCTCCGCGATCTCCTGGGCGGCTGACAGCGCGGAATCCGCCGTTCCGCCGGTCTCGTTGATGTAAGGCATCGCCCGGGCAAGCAGGATGCCGACGTCCTGCCCTGAGACGTCTTGGAAGCCCACATTCTTGGTCCGGACGCGGAGCGCGACTCCCGCCGACTCATCCGGGGCGAAGCACAGCGCCCGGGCCGCCGGCGCGGTGACTTGCAGACAGGTCCCATCCGCCGTAGTCACGTCGATGACGGGTCGTGAGAGTTCCCACACAGTACGGAAAACCGCAAACGACCCGAGAAGCGAGAACGCGCCGCCGCCACCTGTCGCAACACCAAGCAGGCCCGCGGCACTGACGGTACCAAGCGCCGCCATGGTCACCACGAAGCCCCTGCGCCGTCGAACGAGGTTGCGAGCGTATCGCCAACTGACGAGCTCGCCCAGCGTCGGTCGGCCAACCTGTATCAGCGTCAGTCCCGAGCGGTGACGCAAGAGCGAGATGTCGGACGTGGCCTCCTGGACCAGCGCCGTCTCCGAAAGGCGCGCGCAATCGTCGAGCGCCTCCCATCGTTCGTCGAACGGACAGAGGTTCCATCGCCCGCACCGCGGGCACACCGCCCAGATCCGGCCTCGCGCGAGGTCGAAGGCGATCCGGCGGCCTACCGGGAAGTGCTCCAGCGCCCGGTTCCTGCCGAGTGATGAGGGACAGAAGAGGCAGTTGGAATACATGGCGGTGGAATGCGGTCTTAGCGCCCAAGTTCAGCTGCAAAGCGGCCACTCGGAGTCCGCCTCCAGGGCAGGCAGCATTGGCCGCTTTGTCAGCTGCAACGCACGTTAGCTGGCACATTCCCTCGTGGTCACGACCAAAACGCGCGGCCCTGCCAACCGCTTGGGAATCCCATCGCTGAGGAGCTGACAACAGGGTATCGTGCCGTTAAAGCCTTTAGCCGGTGTTTCCAGTCGGACGTAGGATCAATCACGGCCAAGAGAGCCACGAGAACGATGGCCCGCGCGTGAAAAGTATTGGTATTTGTGAACTCAGTTTTCAGCGCTTTGGCGATTCTTGGCTTATCGACTTCGATGGTAGCATTCCAGAGGCGGTTATGGTGCGCGCACATGTTACGCAGCACATTCAGCGATCGAAACCATGAGACCAAAATGGCTTCGTCATAGCCAAACTGTTTTGCGACGAGTTTGCGATTGTCTAGATGCAACCCGGAGTACAGGCGAGAAAGCACACCGTATGTTATCGCCTCCGAGATCGCCCAGATGGGCGCAATCGGAGGCGAGTTATAGCGTTGTTTGTAGTGATGTATCGCAAGGTACTTCGCGTCAGCCGCTATTCGCAGAAAGCCTGAGAACGCTTCGTAGTCTTGGTAGTGGACAGACTCACAATGAAAGTGCGGTCCGTGGGCTACAGCGAGCGTGTTGATAATGGCGGCTCGCAGTGCAACCTCAACTTTTTCCACTGCATCCAAACACAGCAGGCGCAACTCTCGATCGAAGTTGTATAGCGCCAGAACGTCGTCAAAGCTGGTACCACCCTTGAACGCTTTGGACGGCAGTAACTGCAGCGGCCTCATATAAATGAGCAGCCGGTAATAGCCTACAAAAGAGAGGGCCGCCTCACAGGCGGCCACATCAGTTACTGCAAGTCCTCTACGCTGGATGTGCGCGACAAGGTCAGAGGGGGTCTTGGCCGGCTTTCCGTATGCTCTTACGGTATGGCTCATTGGCAGCTAAGTAGGTACAAGAAACAAGCCCCCTGGTGCGCATTTAGGGCGAACCCTAAAGAGGCGTGGGGGCTATGATTACTAATGAGTCTAGCGGCAGCCGGCCCAATGTCAAGCACTGGGCAATAGTAGATTCCCGACTATCGGAAGCGAATACCAGCTAGCGCTCGCGTTCTGCAGCAAACGCCTACGCCAATGCAAGCGAGGCGTTCGCACCGGCCCTTGACGCTATCGCGAACGCCCCGCGCTCGCCACACCAGTGCTGGCAGCGTTTGACTGCAGCAACGCATCGTTGGACACCCCCAGCAACGCCGCACCCCGATCGCGACGGCGGTGGCGCGCGTGTGCCGCGACGACATCGCCAGCCGGCGGCCCGCGGCGGCACCCTCGCGCAGGGACCGGTTGCGCAGACGCGGAGATGGCCGCGGGGTGGACCGATGCTATCGCGAAATGCCGAGTGGCGTCCGCCCGCAGTCGCGGCGGATCAGGCGCATGGGCACGAGTGGCTCGCCACGTGGCGAGGCGCTGTTGACGGAGAACGCCCAGCCGTGCCAGTTCCCGGTGCTGTCGGCCCCCAGCACGGCGGTGAGGCTGGCGACCCCTCCGCTGAAGCTGAGCACCAGCGAGTCAGGGGGCAGCAGGGAGAACGCTACGCGCTCGAGTTGCACGGTCCCGTCCTGAATGCGCCACCCCGGACGGCTCTGCCTAAGGAGGGCCGACCGGGTGTTGAGCCCCTGACCTTCCAGCCAGGCCGTGGGCACCTCGAGCTGGCCACCATTGATTGTGTCCAGCCGCACCAGGTCCGGCGGCGGCGGCACAAGCATGTGACGGAAGACGGCGGGGAATGAGTCCAGCTCCACGGCGTAGCACCCCAGGGCGCGAGGGCTCAACTGCGGGGCAAGACTGCAGGCGGAGACGCTGACGGCGCATGCGAGGGCGACGAGAACGCGCATGTGAAGCGAAGAAAAATGATCACGCGCTACCGGATACAGCTCTTGTCTCAAATAACCCATCGCCCACCGAGTGTTCCATGACCCGGACGTGCCAGCCACCGCGACAACGACGGTCGGCCGGTGGCGAGCGAGCACCGATGCGGCGTGCAGGACCTCCATGGTCACACAAGACCCGTGGGGTGTGTAACGCTCACGTTCTGCAGCAAACGCCCCCAACCGGAAACAAGCGGGGCGTTCGCACCATCCTGTGAGGTTACAGCGAACGCCCCGCGGTCGCCACGTTGATCTTCGTAGCGTTTGCCTGCAGCTACGCAAGGTTAGGCAGCTGAGGCAGCGAATCGTACGTCGCGGAGTCGGTGTTCAGCGCACACCTACCGCTGTCGCGCCACGGCGGTAGCCGTGTCCCCCAAGAGACTGAGGCTACGCGTCCGAATTGAATCATCCGTCACTTTCATGAAGCGAAGGTACACGCGATCGTCGGGGGCAAGCTCCATTCTCGCTGCGACCCCGGTCTCTCGATCGAGAAAGCGAATCTGAGCGCCGCCGGTGTTCGAAGCAGTGATATTGATCCGCTCCGGGTTGCACGGCTGGCTGGTGCAAGGAGGCGCGTCAAAGCCCATGCCGATATCGCCACGCTGATTCAGCCCGAGGCCAAAGCGTTCGTTGCCAGCCGAGTCACGGATCGCCATCCCGGTCGAAGGAGACATGCGTTGGAAATTGTCGCGCATTGGCGCGCCGAGCACGATCCGATCTCGGCCGGCCGAGTCTTCGATGACGAGCTGTCGAGTGCGCACAATGTCCGAGGTCGGAGCCTGACCCACGAATGCCGAAAGCGCCACCAAGGCTGTTCCCAGCCCCATGAGTAATCCAACCGTTTGCGTACGCCGAAGCTGCTGCTTGAGCTCGTAGACTTGCTCCGAGAGCGCTTGTTCTGATGAATCCATTGTTCCCTCTTTCAGTCAGGTTGAAGCTGCCAAACGTGTGCTTCTGCTGCGAGCGCTCCCATAGAATGCGGTTGTGGGGCCTCGGCAAACCTTACAGAAGATGATGCCGAGGACCCACAACCGCTACCGCACCCCGCGCTCGTCGGCAGCAAGCTTCGTTATGCCGCCCTGAATAGACGGACAAGAGGCGCAGTCGCTGTAGCCGCGCATATTGAGAAACGGCGCAGGGGACTGTGAATCACTGGCGGTGCAACCAGCCCCACTGAACCAGCGCGTCCTCAATCGCGCTGCGCATAATCGCTTGACCGGATCGATCGTAGAAACCGAAGAAATGCGTCGCATTGGGTACCGGCACGAACCTCACGTCATTCCCGACCGCAGCCGACATCACACTGAACCGTTCAGCGTCGGTAAAGTCGCAATACTCATCCTTCGCGGCGTGAATCATCAGCGTGCGTGGCTGACCGGCAGCGATGAGGTCGATTGGTGAGAAGAGCCGAACCGGCGCGCGCGCACTCACACGTTTGCGGAAGTAGCCGTCCTCCTTAGGACCAGCGGGATCCACGCACACGCCGCTGGTGATCACAGCGGCCGGATACCGACGCTCGGTCGGCGCGACATCGGTGTCGAGCGCGTGCACGGAGTGGCCGCGCGTGCCGAGCCAGAGCGCGATGCCCGCGCCGGACGAGAAGCCGGCGACCCCGATCCGTGTGGGATCGATTCGAAGGCGGGCCGCATTGCGCTGGACATACTCGAATGCCGCGCGTGCGTCATCGGCCGGTTCAATCGGGCCAGCGTCGAACCGGCTAGAAGTGCGGTACTCCACGCTCACGACGATGAGGCCGAGCCGCCTGAGTTCGCGGACGATGCCCGGTGAGTGGCTCCAACTGCCCGACGTTCCTGAACCGCCATGGAACCAGAGCATGGCAGGACGCATGCCGCTGGTGTCGCCGGCGGTTGGTCGCAAGATATGCAGTTCTAGTGGAACGTCGTCGATCCGTCGATAGGTGTCGACCGCATGCCCAGCACGCGCGGCGTGGTGGGCGGCGATCAATGAATCGACACGCTGGCGCGTTGCCGAGTCCGGGCGAAGTGCGACCCACTGGGCATAGACCGAGTCAACGCCACGTTCATTGTTGTCGTCGAGGTGCGTGAGGAGCAGTGCAGTGGTGACACGCCGCTGAGCCGACTCACTGCGGAACAGTTCCAGCGCCGCTGCGAACTCGGCGCGAAGCCATTGCGCGTCGCCGCTATGCAGTGCCGGGCGGCGCGCGCGTAGCGTGCGCGCGTGCTCGTGCACCAGCGCACCTCGCAACTCGCCGTGTTCCGGCAACGCCCACCAGCGATCGTCGTCGAGCGGCAGGGTTCCGATGAGCGAGTCCAGTCCGACGTCGCGGACCACATCCGTCGCGTCGCTCTCACGCCAGTGGAAGTATGGCCACAGGACCCGCCCCCACGCGTGCCGCAGGCGGAGGCGCAGCAGCTCCTCGTCGAACTGGCTCGCGGTGAGGCGGTCGCGGTATTGCGCGAGCGCACTGCGTTCAGACTCGAGCGCGGCGTCCCATGTGCGGCGGAAATCCGACGGTGTCGTCTGCCACGTCGCTGCGAAGGCCGATGTCGCGAGTGCGCTGTTCCGTTGCTGCCAGAGAGTAAGAGCCGAGTCGGCGACCGGCGTCTGCGCGGTGAGTCTTGCACTGGCACTGAGCATGGCTGCTGAAACAAGCAGTGCGACGAACCGACGGCCGACGATACGTGGATGAGAGGTCATGTCCCGCACTACGAATGCCCCCCGAACGCGGTTTCAGCTACGGCCCGTTCTACGGCGGCTCGGAGAGGCGCTTGGTTGAATTGCGCCGGACAGGATTCGGCGCGCTCCGGGTACTCGACACCACACGGATCGCAACGCGTCGATAGCATCGGAAGCTCCCTGGATACGCGCGCGTCGGCGTAACGCACAGCATTCTGCTGCAGCGCTACAAATAAGTGCGGCCGGAAGGGCGCCGGGCGCAAGCTCGGCGCCCGCCAGCCGCACACCGAATCGCGCTGTCAGCGGCAATGCTCTGTTCGGCGGCGATGATTCCAACGGCGAGCATCACCGCGCGAAGCTCTGAATTAGACTTCCCAGGTCAGCCTCCAACTGCTGCGGAGTAGTGTCGAGTGCACGGGCGAGACCCGTGATAGTCGGCTCTTTGCCCCCGAGCGCCTCGATTACGCGCAGAACGCCACCGTCACCACTGCGTCGGTACGTCAATTCGAGCAGCGCCGCGACCATCGGGAGTGTGGCACTCCCGATCGCACCGTCAGCCTGATTCGACAGGACATCCGCGAGCTTAGTGTTAGGGCGATCGGAGAGGAAGACGGCAAGACTGCGCATCATTTCGACAAACGTCAGGCCGCGTGCGCCACCGAGCCAATACGCGATGCCTTCGCTCGCGAGCGCCGAGCGCTCCTGCACCAATGGATGCAGTAGCACGTGAACGAGTTCGTGGTGGTACGCTTCACCGTAGCGCGGGTCACCAGCAATGACGAATCGTCGATCCGGACTGGCACGACCCCCGACGCGATCAGCACTGAGCACCCACTCAAGGCCCAGCACCCGAAATCCTGCCTGCAGGTCCGGCACCTGATAGTATGTCACCGGTGATCTGTCGGTGATGCCGAAGCGTCGCAGAAGCGCTTCAGCCCATTGCGCGGTCCCGCGAGCGCGCGCTGCGTCAAAGCGATGTGTCGGGTGCACCACGTATTCGATCAGACCAACACGGACTCGACGCCATCCAGCCGTTTCGAAAGGGAGTGGACTCGCGAGCACCCAGCGGTGTCGGCCGTCTTTGTCGACTTCTCTCACGATGTAGCTGCGCTCCATTCCAAACAATCCCGGACGAGCCGTTGAACCTCCACCGACGTAAACGGTTCGGAGCAGCCAACGGTCTGAACTACCTGCGACCAGGGGTACCGCTTCGACGAGAAGTGGTCGACCATCGAGGAGGTACGACTCAGAGGTCATGAGCGGATCAGGATCCGTGCTTCGAGCGCGATCGGCGTCGGACCAGAACGAGGACCGAAGGGAGGCATCGTGGCGCATCAATATGTAGTCGCGCCAAGCACGGACAACATCCGGTAACGACGCACGTGCCGGATCAACGCCCCACCAACTTCCTGGCACCACCATCGTGTCAACCGCGAAACCAAGTGCTAACGCCCGTGATGATGCGTTGTCGCCCGCGGTTTGTGCATGAGCGGGAGTAAGCGCGATCGATGCGCCGAAACACAAGGCAACGAGTATCGATTGGCGAAAGCTGCTGTCCATGTGTTGACCTGTGACTCCGCCGAAGGTGTGCTTCTGCTGCGAGCGTTCCCACAAAATGCGGTTGCGGGGCCGCTGCAGACCTTTCATAAAGTGGAGCAGTGGCCCCCCAACCGCTACCGCACCTGCGCTCGTCGGCAGCAAGCGTCGTTACACGGCGCGGGATCGGACCAGGGGTTTTGCGGCCTCTTGAAGAGGCATCGTGCTGCGCCCAGGGCATTCCGCAGCAACCGGCCGGAGAGAATCTACGCGTCAGTCGGCGCGCCGCAGATGCGTGCGGAAGAAGGTGAGCGCTTCACGCGCTGCGCGCACGTGTACTTCACCACGATCGACGCCGTCCGAGGCGCATAACGCACGCGCGAAGATTCGTCCGCGCCACGTACACTCCGCAAGGAACGCGTAGTGCGAAACCCCCGGCAATCGTGAGAGCTGTGCGCTTCGAAGCTGCGCGGTGACAACGCTCGTGGTGATCTCCGGTGGAACCTGCTTGTCGTCATCACCGAGAAGCACGTACACCGGCACACTGATTGTGCGAAGGGTGAGCGTGTCGGTCACCGGCAGGAGCGCCGGTGCCATAGCGAACACGGCAGCGATGCGCGCATCCCGGGTCACCTCACGGCCACGAGATACCGCAGCCTGAAACGCCGCGTCGCTGCGTCGCAACGAATCGATGTCGCGCAGCGTGAAGGGAGCCTCGGGGGGCAGCACACACCACGGAACGTTCGGCTCCAGCGTGCATCGACGTTGCCATTCGTCCGGTGGCAGGTGGGCTCCAGCGAGCGCGAGAACAGAGAATCCGCCCAGCGAGAATCCGGCCGCTCCGATGCTGCTCGTGTCGACACGAGCCCCGAGAAGGCTGTCCGCCAGAAGAAGATCCACCAACACCGAGAGATCTCGGGCGCGTTCGCCGGGAAGTACGAAGCCTCCAAGTCGGTACGCCGCTTCGGTCGCCGCATTACCGTGATGGTCAACCCCCGCGACGATGAAGCCCTCAATTGCGAGCGCCTCGGCCAGCCACGACAGTTGCGCAGCGCTCCCGCCCGTGCCGTGTGACAGCACGATGAGCGGACGCCGCGCATCGTCGGCGAACGGAGCGTCTGGCGCGCTCCGCCCAAAGCGGAACACGCCTGCTGCCCACGCGGATTCCTCGCTGCCGGCACGCGCGGGGTACCACACGCGAGTCACTAATGGGCGTCCGACCCGGCCATCCCAGTCGGTGCGACTGGAATCCACGTAGTGCCGCGTGATGCGACCGACGGGCTGAACGCGGATATCAGCGTTGGCGCACGCCGTCGCGAGAACGAGAAGGAGGAGCAGAGCGAGAGGGTGGCGATTCATGCGCGCAAGAGGTTCCCGGTTCAGTCCGTGTAACGCCCAGCGTTCAGCGGCGGCGGCTTACAGAAACGATGCGGCCAGCGAACGGAGCGAGCAATGGCCGCAACCCGAAATGCCGCCGTCAGCTGCAACGGCACGTTAGGCAGAGGGTAACTCACCGAATACGGGTGCGGCAGGGAGCGTCTTCGCTCGTCGTGCAACGAGGACCGTGCCGGATAAGACACCAAAACCCAACGCGCCCGAGAGCAACAGAAGTCCGACGCCGCTGTACGTGAGTCCCGTGACGGCGAAGTGCGCAACAACCGATACAATGGCCCCCAAGGCGCCAACCCGTGGGATCGAGAGGCTCTGAACTGATTTGACGCGCACGGACGTGGCCGCAAGCAACACACCGACCAGCGCACCCATTGCGGCCCCATATACGAGACCAAACCGGCTTGCAGGCAGGATACTGTTCACCAACAAGTCACCCCACGTGGGCTCGATTGGATGCGTAAGGTGGCGAGCGATGCGGATCGAAAACGCCAGCATGCTCCACGCGACGCCCCACGTGATTGCCATCCCGAGCACGCCGCGCACGATGCGTTGCAGCCTCTTCACGTCACCTCGCATGTTGGTGAGATCAACTGGGTCACCATAGTGGTGCTCCCACGGGATTCTGCCTAACGCCCAGCGCTCTGCCGCGGGGCAGCTACAACAAATTGCGGCGGGCGGGCGCCGCGCGCACGCCGCCTACCGAATTGGCCCGCCGGCAGCAGCGGTCCGTTAGGTGCCCGGACGTCGTCGCGACACCTTAGATCGAGAGCGAGATGCACTGGGCGGGATTGGATCAAGAGTTGCGTCCACAATTACGCCTCCGGGAATGTCGAGCTCACCGTCAATATCCGAATAGCCGTGAAGCGTCCTCGTTTCACGAAGAACATGATGCATCGCAAGCGTCATCCTTGCATGGATGCTTGATACGCACAGCCCAGCTTTTACTCGCTCGTCAGCAAGCGACCTAGCTTCGGGTGGAATATTGTCTCCGAACGCTTCGCTGAGCGCAAGCGCCATAGCCGACGCCTCCGAATTTTCTTGGATCGCTCCCGTCAGAATGACGAGCTGAGGCGACAGCTCTTCAAGCGCCTCGTTCAAGTGTGTTAGTGTGGCTACCGTCTCCGGTGTCGCGTACACAACCGCATCGAGAATTAGTTCTTGCACGGTGCTTACGGCACGCTTGTGCTCTTCATGGAGAGGCGAATCCAAGCCATCGCCCACACCATACTCGACATCTACCGTCGCCTTCATAAGCATACCTCCGTAACCGCCAAGGGCTCGAAGTTCTCTGCGGGCCCGTTCGTACCAACGAGCGCGGCGTTCAAACCCTCTTGCGTTGCGAAGCTTGGTCAGTTCATCGGCTACCGCGCGCCTAGCGGCTCTACCGGCCGTGAACAGCGTAACGATGCCTGCACCCACTATGGTGATAGCGATATTGATCGCCTCTCCAAGATTGCCTGCGGGCAAGTCAAGCATGATCATCTAGCCATGAGTCGAAGACCTAGTTGTCCTAGGGTTGCGTTGGCGCACCTAACAAAATAGAGGTTTTGCGTCGCGCAGCCGACGCCAAACCTCCGTTGAACTGAACCGCGGGAGGGGGCGACTATGGAGTTTGCTGCGGGTGTGAGCCCGCCGCCAGTGTGCGGATGGCAGCCCGGCGATCTGCTGGTGGCTGAGACAAGAGCCGACGTATGGTTGCGGCGATGACCACGAGCCAGTCGCCGAGACCGAAAGGGGGTGTCGGCTGACGCGTGGGCACGCCGCGGCGGCGCATCCGGCAAGCGGGTGCACCGGTAGTGGGGGCGACGTGAGCGCGCGGGAGACGCGTCATGCCGGATCCAACCGAGCCAAGGTGTGACTCGCTCGACGCAGCGCCCGCGTCCGGTACAGGTGGCCCTGGCCGCACTGCGTGCAGCGGGGGACCAGCGCGAGGGTCGCAGGCGGCGCTTCAGCCCGCGCCGTGCGTGGTGTGGAGACCGAAACTGGCGTGAGGCGTTCTTGTAAGGCCTCGCGGATACCCGCGGCCTGAGGCCGCCAGAAGCCATAGTAGCGGACTTTATGGAAGCCGCGCGGCAGGACATGCTGCAGGAAGCGCCGGAGAAACTCGTCGCCGCACAACGTCATCGTCCGCCAGCTACCGGTGGTCGCATTCGCGTAGCGGAAGGTGACCGCACGGCGATCGACGTGGAGAATGCGCGCATCGGTGATGGCCGCGCGATGCACATAGCGCGCGAGATAGCGCAGCACGCAGTCGGCACCCTGCACCGTCGGTTTCGCGTACACCACCCACGGCTTCTTCCAGACCGTGGCGGGGATAGCCACGTCAGGGAGGAGCCGTTTCCATCGCAACAGGAACCGCGCGCGGAATCCGACCGACAGGGCCCGCACCGGCACCAAGTACTGGCCTCGCGCCCGTCGCCATGTCCCGTCTGGAGCGAGGGCCCCGCCGGGGACGAGACAGTGCACATGCGGATGATACGCGAGCGTGCGTGTCCACGTGTGCAGCACGGCCAGCACGCCCACGGTGCCCCCGAGATAGTGCGCGTCCGCCGCGAGCCGCTGGAGCGCTTCGGCCGCCGTCTGCATCAATGTCCCCAACAACACGCGTTGATGCGCACGGACGATGGGCCGCAGCTCGGCCGGCAGGGTAAACACCACGTGGAAGTACGGCACGGGCAGCAGCTCGCGCTCGCGCGCGGCGGTCCACGCGCGCGTACTGACGCCATGACACGTCGGGCACTGACGATGTCGACAGGAATGGTACACGAAGTGTTCGGCCCCGCACGTGTCACACTGCGTGACGTGTCCGCCCATCGCGGCGGTGCGACAGGCCGCGAGATCGTCGAGGGCACGCCGATGGCCCGCCGGCATCGCCGCGCCAAAACGCGCCGCGTACGCTGGGCCAAACCGCCGCACGGCCGTCGCGACAGACATGCCTCCGCTCCGGACGCCGGCGCGGGGTTACAACGTCGCCATCAGGGCGTTGACCGTCGCATGCAGCGCACTCGTGACCGTCGGCGTGATGTGCGTGTACACGGCGGTCGTCGCGGGGCTGCGATGCCCGAGCAGCTCTTGAATGGTGCGCAGATGGACCCCACACTCCAGCAAGTGCGTCGCATACGAATGGCGCAAGGTATGCACCGAGGCGTGTTTGGTGAGCCCACTCGCCCGCACCACGGCGGCAAACGTCTTCTGCAGGCTGCAGGGATGCAACGGTCCGGTCGCCTCGCGATTGGGGAACAGCCAGCCGCTCGTGGTGGCGGCGCGACGCCGCGCGACCGGTACCGCCCGCCAGTACGCACTCAAGAGCTCGAGTGTGCGCAGGGGGAGCGGCACATAACGATCCCGCCCGCCCTTTCCCGCGCGGACGTGCACGACCATCCGCGCCCGGTCGATGTCGCGCGTCCGTAGGGATATCCCCTCAGACAGGCGCAGCCCGCACGAGTAGATCAACGTCAACGTCATGCGCGCCTGCGCATCGCGCACCGCGGTCAGCAGCTGCTGCACTTCCGCCACGGCAAGCACATTGGGCAGCGTATGGCGCTTCGCCGGGCGGACGAGATCGAAGACCGGCCACGTCCGCTGCAAGGTCACTTCGTACAGAAAGCGAATGCCGCTCCGGTAGACGATCAGCGTACTGCGCGAGACTTGGCGCGTCGTAACCAACTCCAAGAAGAAGCGGCGCAGCTCGTCTTCTGACAATGTGTCCAGGGTGTCCGGCGATCGCGCAAAGTGCGTCGCCAACCCCGTCACGGCACCGCGGTACGCCTGCTGCGTCCTCGGCGCGAAGCCGCGCAGCCGCATGTCTTCGCCCATCCGGTCGGTGAGCGTCTGCATCACAACCTCCGTTTGTGGGAAAGAAACGACCTGCTCCCACGACGTTACGACGACCGGCCGATACACAAAAGGACGGTCCCTCGAAAGGAACCGTCCTCAACCACAAACTACTGTCAACGCCGATTGAAATTGCACACTTCTGCTGATTGAAATTGCACACCCGGCGGGGGGCCGGCCCGGGGTGGCGGTTAGCGCTCCTGGCGGCGGGGACGCCGCGCCGGTTCAGGGTCGGGCTCGCTGCGGCGGAGCGCGAGATCGCGGTGCTGCCGCATGCGGTAGCTGTTGCCGCGGATGTTCACGATGTGGCAGTGGTGGAGCAGGCGGTCGATGAGCGCGGCGGCCATGGTCTCGTCGCCGAAGACGTCGCCCCACTCCTCAAAGCCCTTGTTGCTGGTCAGCACCGTCGAGGCATGCTCGTAGCGCCGGCTCATGAGCTGGAAGAAGAGCTGGGCGCCGGTCCGGGAGATCGGCAGATAGCCGATCTCGTCGATCACCATGAGGCTCGGAAAGACGAGCGTGCGCAGGCGCCGCGTGAGGTGCCCGGCCTGCTGCGCCTCTTCGAGTGAGGTGATGAGATCGGCGAGCGTCGCGTAATAGACACGCCGTCCGTACTCGGCGGCCGCGATGGCGAGACTGATCGCGAGATGCGTTTTGCCGACGCCCGGGGGCCCGAGGAAGACCACGTTCTCCTTGCGATCCAGAAAGCTCAGCGTGTGGAGATTGTCGAGTTGCTCGCGCTTAATGCTCGGCTGGAAGCTGAAGTCGAAATCGCCGAGCGTCTTCACCGCGGGCAGGCGGGCACTGCGCATGGCCGTCTGCAAGCGGCGCTGATTGCGGAGCCGGATCTGCGAGTGCAGCACGGCGCTGATCGCCTCGCCGGCGGCGAGCTGGCCCCCATCGACCTGCCGTAGGATGTCGTCGAGCGCCTCGAGGGCGCCGGGCATCTTGAGATCGGCGAGCTGCGTGCGCAGGCGGTCGCGCAGGGACGTGGGCGCGAGGGGCGGCATCAGACGGCCTCCGCGATCAGGTCGGCGTACGCGGTGAGCCGACGCCGCTCCACGCTCACGGGCGTGGCCACGACGGTCGTGCTGCGCACGGGCGGCGTGGGCTCGAGCACGAGCGAGCGATACGGCCGCGGCGCGAGCGGCTGCAGCGTGGCCTGCTCGTCGCGCTGGAAGCGCACCAGGGGCTGTTCGCGCGTCGTCCCATGCACGCGCACATTCGCGACGCTCTCGAGCCACGGGAGCGTCTGCGCAGCAAGATCCCCGTCGCCCAGAAACTCGCGGCCGTACACGAAATTCTCGCGCAGGTAGCGCACCGGCCGCTCCACTTTGCCTTTCGTTTGGGCGCGATACGGCTGACACGCGCGAATGCGAAAGCCCCAGTGCGCCGCGAAGCGCGCGAACTCCGCGTTTTCGAGCAGCCGGCCGCCGGTACCGCGATGATCCTCGACAATGACGGCTTTCAGCTGATCGAACAGCACTTCGAGGGGCACGCCGCCAAAGAACGCGAACGCCCGCTCCAGCGCTTGCATCACGGTCCACGCGGTCTGCCGCGCCACCCACTCGACGTAGAGCAATCGCGAATAGCCGAGCACCACCAGCACGGCGTACCGCTTCCCCCACGGAAATCGAAACTCGGCGAAGTCGAACTGCGCCTGCACGCCCGGCTCGGTCTCGAACCGAACGAGCGGCTCGGGCTCTTCGCGGGGGCGCACCTGCCGTACCAACGCGGTCAGCTGCGAGTAGCCGCCCGTGTAGCCGGCCGCCCGACACTCGGCCAACAAGCGCGTCGCCGACAGCGCGGGAAACGCCGTCAGCCGCTCGTGAATCAGCGGGACAAACGGGGCCAGCTTGCCCGGGTTCTGCCGACGCTGCCGCGGCGCCTCCACCGCGAACTCCCGATCTACCTGACCCGTCCTGATCAGGTGATAGACCAGTCGGCGACTGATCCCCAACTCTCGGGCAATGGCCGCTTTGGGCTGCCCGGACTCCAACAAATGCCTGAGTAACACCAGGGTCTCCCAGCTGTACACCGACCTCCTCCCTCAAGGGCAAGAGGCCAATAATCCCACAGGGGAGCGTCTTGAGTCAGACGCTCAGGAGGCGTCCCGAGTGTGCAATTTCGGTCGGCACTTCTGTGCAATTTTCAATCGGCACTGACAACTACCGCGCAGCGGTTTAGTTCAACGCATATTAGACCGCGCCAAACTACTGCGCCACGGCGCTTCTACCGCTCGATTCTACAGCATAACATCCCCCACTTCTTCGAGCGGACTTGGCGCAATCCTGTTGACTCCCGCCAACTTACGACCCGAATCGTAAGTTGCGCCAGTCCGCGTTATGCTGCGGTTATCGCGGTATAGCGGGGGCGGCGCGAGAGAGAGCCGGAGAGGCACCCCCATCGCTCGCGGCCACGTTTCGTCCCAGCACCGAATCCAGTGGGCTGCGCACTCCCCGCCCGCCCCGGTTGAGAACGTGGGTGTAGAGCATGGTGGTCTTCACGTCCTTGTGCCCCAGCAGTTCCTGCACCGTGCGGATGTCGTAACCCGACTCGAGCAAATGGGTGGCAAATGAATGACGCAGGGTGTGGCAACCCACACGCTGATTGAGGCCTGCCCGACGCGCGGCCTCGCCCACCGCCCGCTGCACCACCGACTGGTGCAGGTGGTGAATGCGCCACTGCCGACTCTCGGCGTGCCAGTACTACCGCGCGGCCGGAAAGAGCCACATCCACACCCAGTGATGTGACGACCGCGGCGACTTTATCCCGAACGCATGCGGCAACTCCACATACCCGCCGCCAGCCGCCGCCAGCCGGCCCATCGTGCGTCGCGCACTTTCCATCTGCTGGCCCAGGGGCCCAATCAGCGCGTCGGGAATCATGGTGATGCGATGCCGACCACCCTTGGTGTTGCGCACCAGTATCTCGCGCCGGTCGAGACGCAGGTCCTGACATCGCAGGGTACAGCACTCCATCAAGCGGAGCCCGGATCCGTACATCACCTGCGTCATAAGGCGCGTCACTCCCTGCATCTTCGTCAGCACCCGCATCACGCCCTCGGGCGGAAGCACATTGGGCAACACCGTAGGCCGAGGCGCCGCTTCCAGTGTTGGCAGGCTCGGCAGTGGCCGCTCCAACACGTCGCGATACAGGAAAAGCAGCGGCGACCTGGACAACAGAAAACGGGACATGCCAGCACCATACCTCCGCGCCGCGCATGTCCCGTCATCATTTGTTCACTGGCGGCATCATCTCAACGCCGCCCCGGTGCGCCTCAGCGCCCCATCCGATCCCGGCGCACCTGCACCTTGAGACCCTTGATCTTGCTGCGCTTGAGCGCGGCAATCACGTCCTCCGCCGCGGCCTCAGGCACTTCCACCGTGCTGAAGTTGTCGGCAATCTGGATGGACCCGATGTTGCTTGCGTCCAAACCCGCCTCGTTGGCAATCGCACCCACCAGATCGCCCGGACGGATCTTGAGCTTGCGGCCCGCACCAATCCACAACTTGGCCGCGGCAAAACCGGGCTCACGACGCGAACGGCCGCCGCTCTCACGGCCACCCTCGCGACCGCGCGACGGACCACGCGACGACCCACGATCGAACGAGCGTGAATCACCGCCCCGATCGGCGTAGCGATCACCACTGGGACGCTCGCTGCGCGGCGCCACCGCCGGAATCTCGGCCTCCTCACCCTCATCACGCGCGGCCACCAGCTTCACCGCCGCCGCCGCGATGTCCATGATGTCGAACTCGGCCGCCAGACTCTCCACCATGCCACGATGCGCGTCGAGTCCACCTTCCAGCAGGGCCTCACGCAAGGTGGCCTTCACCAGCTCGGTGCGATGCGCGCGCAGGTCCGCCACCGTGGGCACCTGCGCCATCTCGATACGCTGACTGGTCTGCCGCTCGATGTTGCGCAGCAATCGATGCTCACGCGGCTCGGCCAGGGTAATGGCCACACCCTCACGGCCCGCACGACCCGTGCGCCCGATGCGATGCACATAGGTTTCCGCGTCGGCCGGCACGTCGAAGTTGACGACGTGACTGACATGCTTCACGTCGAGACCACGCGCCGCCACGTCGGTGGCAATGAGCAGGTCCACCTTCTTGGCGCGGAACTTCTGCATCACACGGTCACGCTGGTCCTGCGACAAGCCACCATGCAGCGACTCAGCACGCAGACCGCGACCGGTGAGCGTCTCGCTCAACTCGTCCACTTCGGTGCGCGTGCGGCAGAACACGATGGCACTCGTGGGCTGCTCGATGTCCAGCACACGAGCCAGCGCCGGCATCTTGTGCGCACGCGGCACGATGTAGGCCACCTGACGCACACGCGCCGTCTCACCCTCGGCCACCACCTCGCGCTCCACCGTGACGTGCACGGGGTTCTGCAGATAGGTGCGCGCAATGCCCGCGATGCGCGGCGGCAGCGTGGCACTGAACAGGGCGGTCTGCTTGGTGCTCGGCGTGGCCTGCAGAATGGCCTCGAGCTCGTCGGCAAAACCCATGTCCAGCATTTCGTCGGCTTCGTCCAGCACCACCGCACGCAGTGTGGCCAGCTGCAGCGTGCCACGCTTGATGTGGTCGAGCGCACGACCCGGCGTGGCAATCACGGTATCCACCCCGCGGCGCAGGGCCCGCACCTGCAGGTCCATGCTGGCACCGCCATACACGGCCAACGCGTTGAGCCCCAGCGGCTTGCCGTAGCGATGCACCGCCTCGGCCACCTGCATGGCCAGCTCGCGCGTGGGGACCAGAATGAGCACCGAGGGCCCGCCCTCGCTGCGATGTCCGTTGCCCACCCGCGTCAGCAGCGGCAGGGAAAAGGCGGCCGTCTTGCCCGTACCCGTGGCCGCCTGGGCCAGCACGTCGCGCCCTTCAAGCAGCGGGGGAATGGACGCCCGCTGGACCGGCGTGGGCTCTTCGTATCCCAGCGCCGTCAGCGCCTGGGCAATGCGCGGATCTACCCCGATCGCGGCAAACGTGCCGACCGACTCGGAAACGACGCTCTCGGGCGTCGTGCCCGCGTCTGATGTGTTCATGTAAAACTCTCCTGTAGCCCTGAAATCTACCCCAGCGCGGCCCCAAACGGTGAGATTTGTCCACATGGGCCCGCACCGTGACACCACAACCCCGCCCCCAGAGGGCGCGCCTTCCTCCGATTTCCCCTTCGAAATCCGCCCCAGCGCCATTCAGGGTCTGGGCGCCTTTGCCACTCGCGCCATTCCCGCCGGCACCCGACTCATTGAATACGCCGGCGAGCGCCTCACGCCCGCCGAGGCCGAGGCCCGCTACCCGGACACCCCCGAGCAGCGGCACCACACCTTTCTTTTTGCCATTGATGACGAGGTGGTGGTGGACGCCTCGGTGAACGGCAACGAGGCGCGTTTTCTCAATCACTCCTGCGCCCCCAATTGCGACGTGGTGGTAGACGCGCAGCGGCTCTGGATTGAGACCATTCACGACATCGAGGTGGGCGAGGAGCTGGTCTACGACTACGCCTTCATCCTGCCCGAGCGCCACACGCCGGCCGCCAAGAAGCGCTACCCCTGCCACTGCGGCGCCATTACCTGCCGTGGCACCATGCTGGCCAGGAAGCGCTGAGCCCACCAAAGGCCGGCGGGGACGGACCCGCCGAGCGCTGACCCCCGCCACACGTGATTTGCGCGTCATGGGGCATGGCCTGCACTATTGCTGCGCCCGCGCCAACGACGATTTCGCGGGTCTCCGCACTCCCCCGGTTTGTCATGTCGACCAGCTCCCTCGACGAGACAGAGGTCACGCAGCTCCTGCAGGCGGCGGCCGACGGCGACCCTGCCCTGCTCGACCGGCTCGCACGCGCCGTGTACGGACAACTGCACCGCGTGGCCGCCAATGCGCTGCGGCATGAGGGCGACGGGCACACGCTGCAAACCACGGTACTCGTGCACGAGGCCTTCCTGCGCCTCACGCGCCAGTCGGAGGTGAGCTGGCAGAACCGCTCGCAGTTCTATCGGCTCGCGGCGCAAGTCATCAGACGATTGCTCATCGACCACGCGCGCCGGCGTCGTGCCCTCAAGCGTCAGGCCCCGCCACCACCTGACACGCTCACCGGCTTCGAGGACCAGGACGAGCGGCTCGACCTACTGGACGAAGCACTCGCCAATCTCGCCAGACACGATGCCCGCGCAGCGCAGGTGGTGGAGCTGCGCTTCTTCGGAGGACTGAGCATGGAGGAGGTATCCACCACACTCGATGTGTCGCTGTCCACGGCCAAGCGCGACTGGCGTTACGCGCAGGCCTTTCTCCGGCGCGCCCTGGACAGTGCGGCATGAGCGTCGCATGAGCGTCTCATGAGCACGGCGGACTCCACGGACCGCGACGCCGAGCGCCTGCGCCTGGTGCGCGCGCTCTTTGACGAAGCCGACGCCCTGCCCGCAAACGAGCGCAGCCGCTGGCTGGACGCGCGCACCGCGCACGATCCGGCGCTTCGGCGCGACGTGCAGGAGCTGCTGGCCCTCGCCACCGATGATGATGCGCTGGGCACGCCCTGGCAGATCTCCCCGCCGCAGGGCATGGCGCGCATCGAGTCGGACGACGACCTGATCGGCCGCAGCGTGGGACCGTATCGCATCACGCGCCTCATTGGCCGCGGCGGCATGGGCGCCGTGTTCGAAGCCGAGCGCAACGATGCGCAGTTCCGCATGCGTGTGGCCCTCAAGTTGCTGCGGCGCGACGCCGGGTCGGCGCTGGCCGTGCAGCGCTTTCGCTACGAACGGCAGATTCTTGCTTCACTGCGGCACCCCAACATTGCCGCATTGCTCGATGGTGGTCTCACTGACGACGGGCAGCCCTACATCGTGATGGAGTACGTGGACGGTGTGCCCATCACCCAACATGTGCAGCGCGCCGCGCTCGATACACGCGCCCGTGTGCGCCTCATGCTGGGCGTGTGCGCGGCCGTCGCGCACGCGCACGGGCGCCTGGTGGTGCACCGTGATCTCAAGCCCGGCAACATCCTCGTCTCCACTGACGGCATTGTGCGGCTGCTGGACTTCGGCATCGCGCGCCTGCTGCGCGAGGCCGACGACCTCGACGCGTTGCCGCCCACGGAGGCCAACCTGCGCGCGCTCACGCCCGACTACGCGAGCCCCGAGCAGTTTCTGGGCGAGCCCCCGCAATTGACCACCGATGTTTATGCCTTGGGTGTGGTGCTGTACGAATTGCTGACGGACACACGCCCGTACACGCTGCGTGGCAAGCCCTGGGCCGAACAGCTCGAGCTGGTCACGCAGCGCAGCGTCGCGCCACCGTCACGCGCGGTCCTCGCGCAGGCCGCGCCCGATGCGCTGCGGGCCCGCGCACTCCGGGGCGACCTCGATGCCATCGTGCTCAAGGCTCTCGAGAAGTCACCGCGCGATCGCTATGCCACCGTGCAGCAGTTGGCCGCGGATCTCACCGCCTGGCTGGACGGCAAGCGCGTGGCGGCGCGCCTGCCCTCGCGCGCCGAGCGGGTGTGGCGTGTGTTGCGTCGCCGGCCATTTGAAACAGCCGCCGCCAGCATTGCGCTGCTCGCCCTGCTTGGCGCCGCCTGGTGGTCTACACTGGCCGCACGGGATGCGCGTCGCGAGCAGCAGCGCACCGCCGCGGTGAATACCTTTCTGCAGGACATGCTGGCTTCGGCCGACCCGGACATCGGCGGACGCGCGCTGAGCGTGCGCAGTACACTCGACGCCGCCGCGCGGCGGCTGCGTACGAGTGAGGTAGCCCCGGACATTGCCGGCGACCTTCATCTCACGCTGGCCAATGCCTACTACGCTCTGGGCGAGTGGGCCACGGCCGACAGCCAGGCGCTCGATGCATTGGCACTCCGGCAACGCACGCTAGGCGCTGCACACCCGCGCACAGCCGAGGTGCTGGCGCTGCGCGGCAACATTGCCGAAGCGCTGGGTGAGGTGCCGCGCGGCGTGACCCTGCTGGACAGTGCGGTACGCATGCTGCGGCAGCACACGCCGCGTGATGAACGTCGTCTGGCCGATGCCATGGGCAATCTCGCACGATTGCTCGATGGCAACGGCGATGTCGCGCGTGCCGAACAACTCGCACAGGAAGAGCTGGCGCTCAGGCGTAGCAGTCGCGACTCGGCCACGCGTGCCGGTGTGCCACTTGCGCTGTCCAATCTGGCCATCTGGCGTGTGTACCAGGTCAAGCTGGCCGAGGCCGAATCGTTGCAGCGCGTGGCGTTGTCGGACAGTTCGCTGCGCGGCGCGACACAGCGCCCACGGTATGCCGAGTTCGAACGGGGCCTCGCCAGCATTCTTGAAGAGCGTGGTCAGTATGCGGCAGCGGACTCGCTCATGCGTCACGCGCTACCCATCCTCGAGGCCTCGCTGGGGCCGGAGCACACCACCTACCTGCGCGCGCGGGCGAATGCGGTGCGCTTGCGGGTGCGCAGCGGCGACTACCGCGGAGCGCTCGAGGTGGCACAGCCCGTGGTGCAGGCCATTGGCACGGTGCTGCCGGCAACCGACCCGACATCGGCGTCGGTGCTGCAGTTTGTGGCCGCTGCCCACGATTCGCTGGGGCAGTACGCGGAGGGCGAGGCCGCGCTGCGTCGCGCCTGGGAGCTGCGCCGTCAGGGCATGCCGGCGGGTCATTGGGCGGTGGCCAGTGCCGAAGCAACGGTGGGCGCGCATCTGCTTTTGGTGCGGCGCTACGCCGAGGCCGAGCGTTTGCTGCGGCGGGGCTACGAGGGTGTGGTGGCCACACACGGCGCGTCGGCGCCCTATTCGGTGGCCATTGCGCGCCGGCTGGTACTGCTCTTCGAGGCCACGGGGCGTGAGCGCGAAGCGGCGGAGTGGAAAGCGCGCAGCGGAGCACGCTGACCCCGGCGCGCGCCGCTTTGCGCGTCAACGGACATGCAAGAACTCCGTCTGGTGCACCTGCAGGGCCCGCGACGTGGCGCGGTGGACTGTGTGCAGCTCGACAGCGGCGGCACCGCACTCATCGGGCGCAGCGAGTCAGCCATCGTGGCCTTTGACGACGACACGCCGCGCATGGTGAGTCGCCGGCACGCGCTGCTGTGGCTGGCCAGTGATTCGCCGCTTTCGTGGCACCTGTTTGATCTCGCGTCCACCGCGGGCACACGCGTGAACGGTCAGCCCGTGCAGTTACGCGTGCTCACCCATGGTGATGAAATCATGCTGGGCGCCGACGGTCCGCTGCTTCGGGTTGAGCTACCGCACTGACGCCAAACGCACGCCGATTCAGTCGAGCGTGCGCCCCAGCACGTAGTCGCGCTGCAGCTCTTCCCCCAGCTGAAACCAGGTCGTGCCCACAACGGTAAAGCCCTCGCGCTCGTAGAAGCGGATGGCGCGTGTGTTGCGCTCCCAGGTGCTCAGCCACAGGGCATCGTACCCACGCGCGCGCGTGGCCTCGTGCACAGCTGCCATGAGTGCCACCGCTACGCCGCGGCCGTGCCAGGCGTGGTCGACATAGAAGCGATTGAGATACAGCGGACGCGCACCGGGCACGGGGCTGTCATTGGGCGGCGCCACGTCATCGCGCAGCAGGGCCCAGGCAGCCAGCGTGTCATGCATGTACGCCAGCAGCACGGTGCACGCCGGATTGCCCAACTCCTCGCGCTGACGCGCCACGTTGAAGGCGCCGTCCATGTACGCGCCCAGTGCCACCGGGTCGTTGTCGGCGGCAAAGGTGGCGTCGAACACGCGCCGCGCAAACGGCGCCAGCAGTTCGGCATCCTGCTCGGTGCCGGCACGAATGTGCACCAGCGGCGCGAACTCAGTCTGCGACATGCAGCGTGAAGGACCGGATGGCGTTGTTGCCGTAGCCCAGGTCGTTCCACTCGGCCTGCTCGGGCTGCACGTTGCCTACGCTGTCGCGCGCACGCGTGCGCAGCGTGACCGTACCCCTAGGCAGTGACAGCGACAAGGTGAACTCGGTCCACGCATAGTCCGACGCGGACGGTGCAAGTGCAGCCGTCAGCCAGGGACCGTCGCCAACCTGCACAGACACCTCGGCAATGGGCGCATAACCCGACCACGCCCACCCACGCAACATCACCTCGGCATCGCAGCGGGCGTTGGGCGCCGGCGACACCACAAAACTCTTGACGCGCGCGCGCGTAACCGGTTCCACACCGTTGCTGGTGCGGTACACATAGCGCTGACGCTGGAAGTATCCCGTGAACGGTGCGGTGACCAGCTCCAGCGCCGCCACCCACTTCACACTGGCCATGCCATACCAGCCTGGCACGACCAGGCGCAGCGGCGCCCCGTGATCGGGCGTGAGCGGCTGTCCATCCATGTGCGTGGCCAGCAGCGTGTCGGGGTGCATGGCCACTTCAATGGGCAGCGCACGCGCAAACGTCACCGCGCCGGGCTCGGTGGCATCATCACGCGGGCCACTGTCGGCACCAACGGCCACTACCTCCACCACATCCGGCTGCACGCCGACTCTTGCCAGCACATCGGCCAGTCGCACACCGCGCCAGCGGGTGGTGCTCACGGCGCCCCAGCTCCAGGGCTCCCCTTCTGGCACCGGCTCCATGCCCAGTCGCCAGTTGCCCGCACACTCCATGGTGACGAGCAATTCGTGCTGCGGCCAGTCGGCAAACTCCGCCACGACAAACTCGCGTGCGTTCTGCACGGCGCCACGTACCGTCACGCGATGCGAGGCATCGAGGGCGGGCGTGGGAAAGTTGCTGCGCACATACACGCTGGCGGCTGGCGTGTAGGGCAGTGTCAGCACCGCCGGCGGTGTTTCTGCACAGAGTGGATGCGCGCGCACCACGTTCAGCGACGGGTTCTCACTCACCGGCGCGGTGCCTCCGGTCGCACGAAGGCGCTTGGCACCACATCCCACGGATTGCCGCTCTGCGCGCGCGCAAAGCCCAGCGAGTCCAGACGCTGCATGAAACTGCGGTTGAAGAGCTTGTCCGCGCCCGGCGCCACCGACTGTTCAGACGGGATGGCCGTGACGCGCATTTCGAGGCGAAGTCCCGGCACCTCCGCCGAGACGGCGCGCGCGAGATAATCGAGCTTCTCGAGCGTGGAGGGTTGGTGCAAGTAGAACAACAGCGTGGTGGAGCGCGCATCCATCTGTCCACGATTGGACGGCGCGATGACTCGCGGGTCGGCGTGCGACCACACATTGAGCACCACCCACAATCGCACGGTCACGTCACGCAGTCCGCGCGCCGTGAGGGCCTCACCGAGGCGGCGATAGTCGGCCAGGCCGAGCACCGGCAGCACGTTCTCCACCACGCCGCCGTCGGCGTGCACATGACCGTCCACCACCACCGGCGGGAAGATGGCCGGAATGGCAGTGGCCGCCTTGAGCAGCGTGCGCGCCCGACGCAGGCCGACCTCACTGCTGTCGAGCTCATCACCCAGACTCCAGAGCTGCCCGATGCCCAGGTCAAAGTCCGTAGTGCCAAAGATGATCTGACGATCATCGGCAAATGCTTCGCGCAGCTCCGTGCGGAAATCTCCGTCGATGGCCTGCTCCAGCGTGCGATCGAAGCGACCGGTGTTGACCAGGCCGCCGGTGCGCCGAATCCAGAACCACCAATCGAAGGTGGGCGCAATGCTGGTCGCCGCGCGTGCGTACAGCGCTGAAATGGTATCAAGCGACGCGCGAGTACCCAGCAGCGCATACGGCGCCTGCAGCGCGCCGGTGCTGATGCCACTCACCAGGTCGAAGCGCGGCATGGCGCCCTCACTGCGCCGCTGCCACCCTCGCAGAAAGCCCGCGCCATAAGCTCCGTTCTGACCACCACCCGAAAGCAGCAGCACATCGAGGTGGCGATCGCCGCGTCGTTCGGCCCGGCGCACCAGTCGCGCGATGACCGAGTCACGCAGTGTGCGGTCACGCGTGGCCAGCGTGGTCGACTCGGCGGTGAGCGAGGCGACCGTGGCCGGCGGACGCTTGATGGCCGCGCAGGCGCTGGTGAAGAGGAGGAGGAGAGCGAGGGGGAGGAGACGCATTGCCGTATTCGGAGATCTCGGTGGACTGGAGGATCCGGAAGATGAAGGTGTGAGGATTGGAGGATCCGAGGCTTGGAGGGGCGGCCGGCCGGAGCTCCCAACCAAGGCGAGCCCCGGCCGGCCGCCTCTCCTATCCCCAGATCCTCCAATCCTCACACCATCAGTTCCTTGGATCCTCACCAGAACTCAGATCCCAACGCGAAGCAGCTCCCCGGTAAGCACCGCCCCACCCACCGTCACGTACATCGTGCCGTCCGTGACACTCACGTCCAACGCCATGCGCCGGTCGAGGCGTTCCACCAGCGCGTCGATGAGATCGCGGTCGAGCGCCACGATTTCAATCTGCTCCGCCTTGTGAATGCGCTGGCCTGCCAACTGCTCCAGCCAGCGAGTGGGCTCCTTGTGCGTGTACACGGCCACACGCGGCGCCGCCTTGCTGGCCTTGTGCAGGCGCGCGGCGTCGGGTGCCCCGATCTCGATCCAGGTGGTGATGCTGCCCGTGAGATCGCGTACACTCACCGTGGGATCGTCGGGGTCTGAGACCCCCTTGGAGAAGCCGATGCCTTCGGCGTACTCGAGACAATAGGCCAGCAGCCGCGCCACGAAGTACTCGGGCGATTCGGACGGATGCATGGCCATGCGCAGCTCGAACGACTCGTACACGTGACGGTCCACGTGCGAGAGATTCACCGAGAGCACATACATGGTGGACGTGAGCGCCATCTCAATACCCGCCTGCGCTCACGTCCCCACGATCACCGCTCACTTGCAGTACGTCAGCCAGCCGTGACGGTCTTCGATGGTGCCCTTCGCGATGCCGAGGTACTGCTGCTGCAGCTGACGCGTGATGGGGCCCACCTTGCCGGCGCCGACGGTGATCTTGTCCACGCTGCGCACGGGCGTGAGTTCTGCCGCCGTGCCGGTGAAGAACACCTCGTCGGCCATGTAGAGCATTTCGCGCGGGATGTGCAACTCACGCACCGGAATGCCGAGATCACCCGCGAGCTGCATGATGGTGGCCCGCGTGATGCCGCCCAGAATGCTGCCGTCGAGTGGCGTGGTGATGATCGTGCCCTTGGACACGATGAACACGTTCTGGCCCGAGCCTTCGCTCACCATGCCGCTGGGCGAGAGGGCGATGCCTTCGGCGTAGCCGTTGGCCAGCGCTTCCATCTTGATGAGCTGACCGCTCAGATAGTTGCCGGCAATCTTGGCCATCGCGGGAATCGTGTTGGGCTCCACGCGATGCCAGGTGCTGACGCAGGCGTCCACACCGGCTTCGAGCGCTTCGTCGCCGAGGTACGCCCCCCAGGGCCAGCAGGGGATGTACACCTCGATGGGCGCGCCGATGGGCACCATGCCCGCCGTGCCGTAGCCGCGCACCACCATGGGCCGGATGTAGCAGGACTCGAGTCCGTTGCGCACCACCAGATCACGCGAGGCTTCCACCAGCTGATCCATGCTGAACGGAATGTCCATGCGATAGATGCGGCAGGAGTGGTACAGACGCTCGAGGTGTTCACGCAGACGGAAGATGGCCGGGCCCTTGGGCGTGCTGTACGCCCGGATGCCCTCGAAGGCCGAAGAGCCGAACTGCACGGAGTGGGCCAGCACATGCACGGTGGCGTCGGCCCAAGGGATGAACTGGCCATCGCGCCAGATCCACTGCGTCTCGGTGATGCGGCTCATGGGAATCGCTGCTGATAGTGAGGCGACGACAACACGAGGTCAGAGCAGGGCGTTGATGGCGCCGCCGTCGGCGAGAATCGCCTGCCCCGTCATGAACCCCGCACGATCCGAACAGAGGAAAGCTATCACGGCCGCCAACTCCTCGGGACGTCCAATGCGTCCGAGTGGCGATTCCGCGGCCCAGCCGCTGAAAATCGCGTCACGCGACTGCCCGGTGCGGCTGCTGTTGGCCTCGGCCAGCGCATCCAGTCGTTCGGTGGCAGTGAAGCCCGGCAGCACCGTGTTCACGGTCACACCATCCTTGCCCACGTCGTTGGCCAACGTGCGCAGATAGCCCGTCACGGCCGCACGCAGACTGTTGCTCAGCACCAGCGCAGGTTGCGGGCGTTTCACGGCCAGCGACGTAATGGTCACCACCCGTCCCCACTTTCGCTCCTGCATGCCCGGCACGAAGGCGCGGGTGAGCTCCACCACGCTGCGCAGCAGCAACTCGCTGGCCTTGGTCCAGGCGGCCCAGTCGTGCGTCAGCGGAGCGCCCGTTGGCGGACCGCCGGTGTTGCACACGAGAATGTCCACGTGGCCAAAGCTCTGCCTCACCGCGTCCACCACCTGCGCAATGCCGTCGGCGGTGGCCAGGTCGGCCACCTGCTGCTCCACCCGCACTCCCAGCGCACGCAGCTTGCTGGCCGCCGCGTTCAGCGACGCCTCATCACGCGAGCAGATGAAGAGATCGCAGCCCTCACGTGCCAACTCCTCCGCGGTGGCGTAGGCGATGCCGCGACTGGCGCCACACACCAGCGCCACCCGTCCCCTGATGCCGAAGTCCATCAGCGCGCGCCCTGCGAACCGTCGGGCACGTTGCCCATGGGCAGTCCGGTGCGCAGATAGCTGTCTTCCTTGTTGATCCAGTCCTGACGCGGCGGATTGAAGATGTCCACGTCGAGCGTGTCTTCCATGGCCTCGGCGCGGTGCCGCACGTGACTGGGAATGACGAGCACTTCGCCCGACTTGATGTCGATGTACTCGCTGCCCGGATGATCGGCGTGCTCACCCACCCAGAAGCGCAGCCAGCCGTTCACCACATAGGTGAACTGCTCGTTCACATGATCATGCGCGGGCACGATGGCGCCCTTCTTGAGGTACACATGCGCGAGCATCTGCTGCTCGGACCAGATGAGGCGACGACCGATGTCGGGCGTGAGTTCCTCGATGGGCATGTCGTCCCAGACATGCTTGCGTACGTCGGACATGAGTTGGTGAGGCGGAGGGTGAAACAGAGCCGCGAGATTGCTTCAGCGAGGTTGCTTCAGCGAGGTTGCTTCAGCGAGGTGTGTTCAGCGACCGGCCACGTAGGCCACCTGCTGCTTGAACTGCGGCGCTTCGAGTTCCTTCACGATGAACCGCGCAAGCGCCTTGCGCGACACCGAGCTGCGCAACCCCACACCCTGCGTGGCGCCGGCGTCCACGTCGGTGGCCGGTCCGTCGGAGAGACGCGGTGGCTTGATGACGGTCCAGCCGTCGAGGCGACTGGCCTTCACGCGCCGCTCCTGCTCGTCGCGGTCTTCCATCATGCCGTCGGCGCTGCGCGAACGCGTGGCCATGCCGAGCAGACGCATGCCGAGTCCGACGGCGCCGGTCTGCTCACCGATCATGGCACCCGTCACCACCAGCAGACGTGACTGCTCGAGCGTCTTCATGGTGCTGACGATGAGCTTCGTGGCCTCGGCAATGTACGGCACGCGGGCATCGGGCTTGTGCCCCAGCACCACCACCGCCGCGTCGGATCCACGCAGCACTTCGCGCACGGCCGTGGGGTCATCCAGACGCCCGACCACCACGGTACTGAATTCGGGAACGTCTTCGGCGGGCTTGGCGCGGTAATGCAGTCGCAGCGTGTGGCCGGCCTCGGTGGCCGCCTCAATGACACACTGTCCGAGGCGCCCGGAGGCGCCGAACAGTGCAATGATCATGTGACCACCCGGTTTGCGGGGGCCTGTTGTGCAAAGCCGGGTGCGGAGGCACAATCACCGGCAACGGTATCGACGAGGGGAGGGCGGTACATATCCCCTGAACTTGCACTCGGACGCCAACTCTCGCCATGACAGCACCCAACAAGGTCGTGCCTTCCGACATCGAGATCGCCCAGCAGGCCCGCATGCGGCATATCCGCGACGTCGCCGCCGAGTTGGGGCTCGGGGAAGACGACATCGACCTGTACGGGAAGTACAAGGCCAAGCTGCCGCTGGAGTTGGCCTCGCAGCCGGCCAAGGGGCGTCTGGTGCTGGTTACGGCCATCAATCCCACACCGGCCGGTGAAGGCAAAAGCACCGTGAGCGTTGGCCTCTCACAGGCGTTCCGCCGACTGGGACACAATGCCGTGCTCTGTATGCGTGAACCCAGTCTCGGGCCCGTCTTTGGCGTCAAGGGCGGCGCGGCGGGCGGTGGCTATTCGCAGGTGCTGCCCATGGACGACATCAACCTGCATTTCACCGGCGACTTCCATGCCATAGCCAGCGCCCACGCGCTGCTCTCGGCGCTGGTGGACAACCAGTTCTATCACGGCAATGCGCTGGGGCTCAATCCCAAGGCCGTGACCTGGCCGCGCACCATCGACATGAATGACCGCTCTCTGCGCAGCGCCATCATTGGCGTGGGCGCCGGCAACGGCACCATGCGCGAAGAGCGCTGGGTCATCATTCCTGCCAGCGAGATCATGGCCATTCTCGCGCTGGCGAGCAGCCGCGAAGATCTCGAGCGGCGCCTGGGTGAGATCGTGGTGGGCACGACGAGTGGCAAGGACAAGACCCCCGTGCGCGCGCGCGACTTCAAGGCCACGGGCGCCATGTCGCTCCTGCTCAAGGATGCGCTGCGTCCCAATCTCGTGCAGACGCTCGAAGGCGGGCCAGCCATTCTGCACTGCGGCCCGTTTGGCAACATCGCGCACGGCTGCAACTCGTTGGTGGCCACACGCGCCGGGCTCGCACTGGGCGACATCGTGGTCACTGAGGCGGGCTTTGGCAGCGACCTGGGCGCCGAGAAGTTCTTCGACATCAAGTGCCGCTTTGGGGAGCTCAACCCGGAAGCCGCGGTACTGGTGGCCACGGTGCGTTCGCTCAAGATGCAGGGCGGTGTGCCCAAGACGCAGCTCAACGAGGAGAACGTGGCCGCCCTGGAACGTGGCCTGCCGCATGTGGCGCATCACGTGCGCAACGTGCAGCAGTTCGGCGTGCCGGTGGTGGTGGCCATCAACCGTCGGCTGTCCGACACCGACGCCGAACTGCGCATGGTCCGCGAGTATGTGGAAGGACTGGGTGTGCCGGTGGCCCTGTGCGATGTGTGGGCCGAGGGCGGTGCGGGCGGCGAGCAGTTGGCGCGCGAGGTGCTCACGCTGTTGGATCGCCGCACGGCCCGATATGCGCCGCTCTACGACACCGCACTGCCCATTCGCGACAAGGTGCGTACCGTGGCACAGAAAGTGTACGGCGCCGACGGCGTGGACTTCTCGCCCGCGGCCGACAAGGCCATCGACTGGCTGGAGACCAACGGCATGGCCAACACGCCGGTGTGCATGGCCAAGACGCAGTACTCCCTCACCGACGACCCCACGAAGCTCAACGTGCCCACGGGCTTCCGTATCACGGTCAACGAGGTGTACGGATCAGCGGGTGCCGGCTTCGTGGTGGCCAAGTGCGGCGACATCATGACCATGCCGGGTCTGGCCAAGGTGCCGGCGGCCGAGGGCATGCGGCTTCGGCCGGACGGGACGATCGAGGGTTTGAGTTAGGCGATGCCTTGGCCGCCGCATCGAGCGCCCGCGTGACATCCCGCACGAGATCGCCCGCGTCTTCGATGCCCACACTGAGACGCAGCAGCCCGTCGGTGATTCCCGCCGCCGCACGGGCTTCGGGTGCCATGGACGCGTGTGTCATGGTAGCGGGATGGGCGACGAGACTTTCCACGCCACCCAGTGATTCGGCCAGCGTGAAACACTCGAGCGCCGTGGCAACAATGCGTGCCGCTTCGTAGCCGCCACGCAGCGTCACCCCGATCATGGCGCCAAAGCCATCCTGCTGGCGGCGCGCAATGGCGTGCCCCGGATGCGACGCGAGGCCCGGGTAGTACACCGTCTCCACCGCCTCGTGTTGTGCCAGTCGCGCCACGATGGCGTCGGCATTCTCCTCGTGCAGGGCAAGACGGGGGTGCAGAGTGCGCAGACCACGCAGCGTGAGATAGCTGTCGAATGGTGCGCCGGTTACGCCGAGACAGTTGGCCCAGAATCCGAGCTGCTCGAGCAGCACGGCATCACGCGCCACCACCGCACCGCCCACCACGTCACTGTGGCCATTGAGATACTTGGTGGTGGAGTGCACCACGACATCGGACCCCAACGAGAGCGGACGCTGGCGGGCTGGCGAAAGGAAGGTGTTGTCAGCCACCGCGACGGCGCCCACGGCCTGCGCCGCACCACAGACGACCCGCAGATCGGTGATGCGCAGCAGCGGGTTGCTGGGCGTTTCGATCCACACCAGATCCGGCTGTGCCTCGCGTATCCGTTCCCCCACCTCGGGCGCGGTGAGATCGACGAGGTCGAGTGTGAAGTGGCCCCGCTGCGAGAGCGAGTGCAGCAGTCGCCACGTACCGCCGTAACAGTCGTGCGCACAGAGCACGCGGCCACCGGTGGGCACGAGCTGCAGCACCAGCGCAATGGCGCTCATGCCACTCGACGTGATGATCGCGCCGGCGCCCCCTTCGAGATCGGCGATGGCATCCGCCAGCAGCGAGCGCGTGGGGTTGCCACTGCGGGTGTAGTCGAAGGGGCGCGGCGCGGCAAAGCCCGCGAACGAGAAGTTCGACGACAGGTGAATGGGCGGCACCACCGCGCCATGGGCAACATCACGATCGATGCCCGCCCGCACGGCACGGGTGCGCGGGGCACGAAACGTCGACACTTCGGACATGGAACACCTCGGAGAGCGGGAGTGGCATGCACGAGGTGACCAAAACAGAAACGCCCGGACGATGCGCCGCCGGGCGTGTTTGCGTTTTAGCACCTTGTTTTACGTGGCGGCAATAGCGGCAAATCACCACGGACGGCTGCTGCAGGACCTTCGGTTGTCTGTGTACCCTATCGCGATCGCAGAGTGGTGTCAAGCGTGCCGCACGTCGCGGCGCTTGACGAATGGCCACATGTGGCGTTAGGCATTGAATCATGATCGAACCCTCGCGCCGCACCTCACCGATGCCTCCGGCCCATGTGGTCGGGTGTTGTCCCTGTCGTCTGCATGACCATGCAGCACGCGGCAGGGCTCTGCCGGTGATGCGCCAGCAGGTGAGCATCGGCATGACGCGCTGAACGCGCGTTCCCCGTTTCACTTGTGTGTGCACGCCCGCCCCTGCTCAGGGGTGGGCGTTTTGCTTTCTGGCCGTTCATCGCGCGATGAACCGCTACACCCCTGAGCGTCGTTTTTCACTTCGCCAGGATCTCGTATGTCTCTTCGTCTGCTCGCGCTCGGTCTCACCCTTCCCCTGTCGCTGGACGCGGCACTCGCGGCGGGCGCCCTCGCCTCACCTTCGCGCACTCGCGCCGCCGGACATCCGCGTCAGGGGCCCACCGTGCGATGGGACGCCACACACACGGCGGCCGTGCACGACACCACCGTCGCTCGGCTCACGCTGCACATCGATGCGGGTTGGCACGTGTACGCGCTCACGCAGGAACCCAGTGGTCCCTACCCGCTGCGCATCCGCAGTAGCGAGGACAGCGGGTGGCAACTGCGTGGCGCACCGCGCGGTCCTGCGCCGGAGCGGCAACAGACCTCGGTGTTTGGCATCCCCGTGGAGTGGTACAACAGTGGCGCCGTGATTCTCGTGCCACTCGAACGGCACGGGCGCACGCTTTTCCGTCGGGCGCCCCGTCTGGCCGTGCGCTATCAGGCCTGCAGCGCCACACTCTGCCTGCCACCCACCCAGGTCGAAGTGCTGTCCACGGAGGTGGCACGATGAGCCGTCGTCCACTCACCCGCACGATGTTTCTGCTGGCCACGAGTCTGCTCAGCGTGGCGCCGCTGCTGGCCGCACGCCTCGCGCATGGGCAATCTGCCCCGGCATCTGCGGCGCCCACGACGCAAACGCAGCGCAACCGCTGGCAGGCCGTGCTGCACTACGACTCGCTGCAGGTGCCGTTCACGTTTGCCTGGTCTGGGCCGGCCACACAACCGGTGCTCGCGCTTTACAACGGCGTCGATTCCATCATCTCCACACGCGTCGTCCGCGCTGGCGATTCCGTCGTGGTGCACTTTGACCATCTGGCGGCGCTGCTGCGCGGCGTGATCACGGGCGGTTCGCCAGGTGACTCTCGCGGCCGCGCCTTTGCCGGCTGGTGGGTGACGCCACGTCGAGGTGATTCGGTGCGAGTGACGGCCGAGCCGCAGTCGTCGGCACCCGTGCAGGCCGACGCCAATGCCACACAGCGCACAGCACCAGACGTCCACGGTACCTGGTTGCTGCCCGTGTCCTCAGCCAAGGGCGAGAATGCCTGGCGGCTGGTGGTGACGCAGCAGGGTGCCGAGGTCACGGCCACCGTGCTGCGAGTGGACGGTGACGCCGGCGCGCATGTCGGCCGTTGGCAGGATTCCGTCTTTCGTCTTTCGCACTTCGATGGCACGCGTCCTGGCGTGCTCGAATTGCGCCCGCACTCAGATGGTGCACTGCATGTGACGCAGCGTTCGCCGCGTGGACCGGCCCGTGTGTATGTCGCCTGGCGTGAAGCCGAACGGGTGGCGCGTGGCCTTGAGGCACCAGCCGATGTGCGCACCTTCACTGGCGTGCGGGATTCCACGGCGCGCTTCACGTTCGACTTCCCCGACGTGGAGGGACGACGTGTCAGCGATCGCGACGCGCGCTTTGCGGGCAAGGTGGTGGTGGTGAATGTCACCGGCACCTGGTGCCCCAACTGCCACGACGAGGCACCCTTCCTCACGGCGCTGTACGCCGAGTATGGGGCACGTGGCCTCGAGGTGGTCGCCCTGGATTTCGAGGACGCCGAGGAGCTGCAGGATCTGGCGCGGGTGCGGGCCTTTGTCCGGCGGTATGGCGTGACCTATCCGTATCTCATTGCCGGCACACCACGCGAGGTGGCAGCGCGCATTCCGTTGGCGGTGAATCTGAACACCTGGCCGGCGACGTTCTTCCTCGGACGTGATGGCCGGGTCCGCGCGGTGCGCACCGGGTTTGCGGCCAAGTCCAGTGGCCCACACCACGACGCCATGGTGGCCGACTACCGCGCCATCGTGGAGCGTCTGCTGGCGGAGGGGCGTTAGCCGCGCGTCAGCTCAGGGCGCGGCGTACAACACGAACTGCGTGCAGCGAAACAGCGCCAGCGTCTTGCCCGTTTCTGCGTGTGTCACCGTGGCGTCCCACACCTGGGTGCTGCGCCCGCCGTGCACCAGCGTGGCGGTGCAGGTCAGCGTGCCATCGCGCGTGGTGCCCAGGAAATTGGACTTGAGCTCGACGGTGGTGTAGCCTGCCGCGCCCTCGGGCAGTGAGGCGTTGCAGCCGAAGCCGGCACAGGTGTCCGCAAGTGTCACCACCGACCCGGCATGCAGATAGCCGTTGGGCGCCATGAACTCGGCGCGCACGGCCATGCGGCCATCCACACGACCATGCTCAACACGTGTGAAATGAATGCCAAGGTGCCCGGGGAAGTGGCCCTCGGCGCGTGCGTTGGCCTGCGCAACCGTCATGCTCATGTATGTGCTCCGCGACGCGACCGTATCACGTCGGTGATTCAGCGTTCACTTCACGCGGCTGCACCGCGCCGCGCGTGAGATTGCCAATGTGGTTGCTGAGCACGGGCAGGTCCACACGCGGCAGCCGCAGCACAAACTGCGCCTCCACACCAAAGTCCTGCTGCAGCACCTCGGCGTTGACCTCGGGCAGCAGTTGTTGCACCGCGCCCACATGCATGTAGCCCACGGCAAAGCTGACCGTGACCGTGTCCACCCGCTCCTCGGTGGGCAGCGTGGCCAGGGCCTCCTGCACGGCGCCACCATACGCCTTCACCAGGCCGCCCGTACCCAGCTTGATGCCACCGTAGTAGCGCGTGACCACGGCGGCAATCTCCCCGACACCGCAGTGCTGCAGCACAGTCAGCATGGGACGCCCGGCCGTGCCGTGCGGCTCGCCGTCGTCACTCAAGCCTATGCGATCGGTGCTCCCCGGCGCGCCTACCACATAGGCCCAGCAATTGTGCGTGGCGTCGGCAAACTCCGCATTCATGGCGCGAATGAAGGCCTGCGCGTCGTCCACCGTGCGCACGCGCGCAATGGTGCAGATGAAGCGACTGCGATCGATGACGGACTCCACCCGATGCCGGCCAATCGGCACCGGATAGCGCGCATCGGGAGCGCGCGCGTCAGGCACTGAGCCCGTCATCGCTCGCTGGCCGACTTATGCCTTGTACGGGTTGTCGCCACGCGGCGCCGACGAGCGACCACCGGACGGACGACCACTGGACGGGCGACCGCTCGATGTACGACCACCCGCGGAACGGCCACTCGACGACGAACCGCCAGACGACCGACCACCGGACGAGCCACCACCGGCGGGACGACCGCTCGACGGTCGACCACTCGACGCACTACCGCCTTCCGCGCGCGGACCACGATCACGCGGCGGCCCGCTGCGGCCGGCAGGCTTGCGCGCGTCCTTGGACGCGCGACGATCCGCCTCTTCCTTTTGCGCGGCTTCACGGCGCGCCACCTTCGCGGCCGCACGCGCCCGATCCTCCGCCTTCTTCTTGCGGATCTCGGCAATGCGCTCGGCCAGCGGCACTTCGAGCTTGGCCTGCGGACGCGCCGTGTAGTCGAAGTCGGGCACCGTCACGCGCGGCAACTGCTTCTTGATGGCGCGTTCGATGGCCTTGAGTTCGTCCTCTTCTTCCGGACTCACGAAGGTGAACGCTTCACCGGTCGCTTCGGCGCGCGCCGTACGACCCACGCGATGGATATAGTCTTCCGACGCCACGGGCACGTCGAAGTTGACCACGTGGCCGAGCGCTTCGACATCGATGCCACGCGCGGCAATGTCGGTGGCCACCAGCACCTGATACGTGCCGTCCTTGAAGCCGGCCAGCGCCTGCGTGCGCTGTGATTGCGAGCGATTGCCGTGAATGCGCTCGGCCTTGATGCCAGCCGTCACCAACTGCGACGCCAAACGGTTGGCGCGATGCTTGGTGCGGGTGAACACCAGGGCCTGCGGCATGTCGCCGCGCTTGAGCAGCGCCACGAGCAGCGCGCTCTTGAGGTCCTGCGACACCGGATACACGGCCTGCGTGATGCCCTTGGCGGGTGCGGCCTGACGCTGGAGGTTGAGCGTGACCGGCTTGTTCAGCATCTCCTGCGACAGCGCCGCAATGGGCGCCGGCATGGTCGCGCTGAAGAACAGCGTCTGCCGCTTGGTGTTGGGCAGATGCCGCAGGATGCGCTTGATCTCGGGCAGGAAGCCCATGTCGAGCATGCGATCGGCTTCGTCGAGCACGAGAAACTCGAGTTCGTCGAGCTTGGCATACGGCTGCCGGAAGTGATCGAGCAGGCGACCGGGCGTGGCGATGAGCACGTCCACGCCGCTGCGGAAGGCATGTTCCTGCGGGCCCATGCCCACGCCGCCGAACACGGCGGCGCCGGTGAGCGGCGTGTGGGTGGCGATGTCGTTGAAGCTTTCGAGAATCTGCGCAGCCAGCTCACGCGTGGGTGTGAGCACGAGCGCGCGGGTCTTGCCGCGCTTGCGCGTGAGCAGCTGATGCAGAATGGGCAGCAGGAAGGCGTAGGTCTTGCCGCTGCCAGTCATGGCGCAGGCGAGTACGTCCTTGCCCTGCAGGGCCGGTGGAATGGCCTCGCCCTGAATGGGCGTGGGGCGGGCAAAGCCCAGATCCTTCAAGCCCTGCAGCAGACTCGGATCAAGCTGCAGGGAGGTAAATGTCGTCGTGGCGGTCACTCGGGTCCTGATTCGGGTAAACCATAAACCTAATCAGTTCCGACACGCGGTGGGGACGAGTCAGCCCATTTCCTGCTGAAACGGCAGAAGTCAGCCCGTCGCGGCGATCTCTTCACCCGGATTGATGAACTGATCGCGCTCGAGCTGATACTGCCGGTTGTACAGATCGCTGTAACGCCCGCCGAGTTTGAGCAGCTCCTGATGTGAACCCCGCTCCACGATCTGCCCCTTCTCCAGCACGAGAATCTGATCGGCGCTGGTGATGGTGGAGAGCCGGTGGGCGATGACGAACGTCGTGCGTCCTGCACGCAGACGACGCAGGCCTTCCTGGATGAGATGCTCGCTCTCCGAGTCGAGACTGGAGGTGGCTTCATCGAGAATGAGCACACGCGGGTCGGCGAGAATGGCGCGCGCGATAGCCACGCGCTGCCGCTGACCACCCGAGAGCTTCACACCGCGCTCGCCCACGATCGTGTCGTATTGTTGCGGGAAGCCCATGATGAAGTCGTGCGCGTTGGCGATCTTGGCCACGGCCATCACTTCCTCATCGGTGGCGCCGGGCTTGGTGAAGGCGATGTTGTCCTTGACCGTGCCGTCGAAAAGGAAGTTGTCCTGCATGACCACACCGAGGTGCCGGCGATAGTCGCGCAGCTTGAGATCACTGACCGCCGTACCGTCCACCAGAATGCGCCCCTTCTGCGGCTGCGCGAAGGCCATGATGAGCGAGATGAGTGTGCTCTTGCCGCTGCCACTCGATCCCACCAGCGCCGTGGTGGTGCCGGCCGGTGCCACGAAGCTCACGTGCTGCAGCACCGGCACGCCCTCCTCGTACTCGAAGGACACGTCGTCGAACTGCACGCGTCCCACCACCGAGGGCACGTCCTGCTTGCTGGCGTCTTCCTGATCTTCGGTGGCCATGTCACGCAGTTCACGAATGCGATCGAGTCCCGCAAAGGCTTCGGTGATCTGCGTGCCGATGCTGGCCACCTGCACCAGCGGCGCCGTCACCATGGCAATGAAAATCACGAAGGTGATGAGACTGCCGAGCGTCATGCGGCCGGCAATCACGTCGGCGCCGCCCTGATACATGGTGATGACGCCAATTACGCCGACCACCGCAAATCCCAGGGTGCCGGTGAGTGACGTTCCGGTGATGGTCTTGGCGATGTTGCGAAAGAGTCGCTGCACACCTTCACCGAACACGGCCTTCTCGCGTTCTTCGGCCGTGTACACCTTGATGAGCCGGATTCCACCGAGTGTTTCGGTGAGACGACCGGTCACTTCCGACTGGATGACACTGCGCTCGCGGAAGATCGGACGCAGGCGCTTGAAGGCGATGCTCATGCCGGCGCTGAATGCCACGAGCGGCACGACGGCCGCCAGCGTCATGCGCCAGTTGAGATAGAGCAGCACACCAAACGCGCCCAGCGCACTCAGTATGCCACCGGTGAGCTGAATAAGCCCCGTGCCGATGAGGTTGCGGATGCCTTCGGGGTCGGTCATGACACGCGACACCAGCACACCGCTCTTGGTGCTGTCGAAGTAACGCACGGGCAGACGGATGAGATGCCCCTGCACTTCTTCACGCAGGCGGGCAATGGCCTGCTGCGCCGCCACGCTCACCACCTGCGAGAGCGCAAAGCCCGTGAGCGCCTGCACCAGCGTGGCGCCAAGGCCGGCCAGTGCAATCCAGCCCAGCAGACGCACATCGCGCGAGGGCAGCACCTCGTCGAGCACCATCTTGGTGGAGTACGGCAACACAAAACCACTGGCCCGACTGATGAGCATCAACACGAGGCCGATTCCGACCGAGCGGCGGTGCGCCCACATCAGCGCCCGGGCTTCCCCCCAGGCGCGCTTGGTATCGTACTTCGGCTTGTTCTTGGGTGGGGTCATTACTGCAATGTAGCGTCCAGATAGAAACCCGTAGCGGCCCCGGTCGCTTCTCCTCCCCGGGCCCTGTATCTTTCAGGGACGTAGTGCCCTCACTTTCAGGAACGCATGTTCATACCGAGTCAAGAGATCCTGGCCAAGGTGGAAGTGCTCGCTGACCTCGAGCCCGATGTCGAGCAGCTGATGGCCGCCCACGAAGCCAAGCGCATCCTGTGGTTCCCGTCCGAAGTCCTGGCGCCCGAACCCGATACCGACCCCGATCTGCACGCCAAGCAGCTCCGGGAGCGCGCCCGCGGCATCTCCATGCCCGCCCGCGTGGCCCTCGCGCTCAATACGCTGACCGAGGAAGGGCTCCCGCACTTCCATCGTCTGCTGGCCACCTACCTGGGCGGTGACACGTTCTGGGCCAAGTGGAACAACCTGTGGACGGCCGAGGAAGACCGGCACGGCGCCATCCTGCACGATTATGCACGCGAGAGTCGCATTCTCGACAACCCCGTGCTGGAGCGCATGCAGTTCGAGTACCTCAAGGCCGGTTTCGAGCCCCAGTGGGACAAGGACCCGTACCGCGTGTTCGTGTACACCTCGCTGCAGGAGCGGGCCACGCAGGTGAGTCATGCCAACACCGGCAAGATCGCCAGCGAGTACGAGCCGCTCATCGGCACGGTGCTGTCCAACGTGGCCAAGGAAGAAGCGCGCCACTACGTGTTCTACCGCGAGATCTTCCAGCGGGTGCTCGATCGTGACCCCAGCAACGCCATGATCTCGGCGTCGCTCGTCATGCCCAGCATCGACATGCCCGGTGTGAACATGCCACACTTCCGCGAGATGGCCGATGTCATTCGCCGCGCCGGCATTTACGGGCCGCGCGAGTACATCCGGATCGTGGAAGACCTCATCAAGTTCTGGGCGCTCGACAAGGTCGAGGGGCTGAACGAGGCCGGCAAGAAGGCGCAGGAGAAGATCATGGGTATCACGGCGCGCCTCGAGCGCATTGCCGATGCCATGGAGACACGCAGCAAGGCCAAGACCTTCCAGTTCAACGTCGCGTTCGCGCGGGAATTCGCGATGGAGTAGGGCTGGCGTCGGCTGGCGTCGGCTGGCGTCGTTGGAACAGAAGGTGTGAGGATGGGAGGATCGGAGGATTGGAGAGCGGGCCCGGGGGACACTCACTTATCGAGTGCCCCCCGGGCCCGCCCTCTTATCCCCAGATCCTCTGATCCTCACACCTTCTGTCAACGATGCCTGTGAATTCAACCCGATCCGGAGCCAGACACCTTGCGCTGCCAGGCCTCCAGCGCCGCCACCCGCTGCTCCAACCCACTGGCTACCGGTGCCGGTGCCACCGCACGAGGCGAAGGCGCGTCTACGGTGCCGCGTGTCCCGGCCAGCAGCGAGAGCAGAATACGGCCTGGCCACCCCGCCCAGATCCAACCGAACAGACGCTCACCAATTGACGGCCGCAGCGGCGAACGCAGCAGCCCCACAATGCTGATGCCGGACATCACATACACGGAGTAGAGAATGATCACACCGGGTAGCGACACGCCATACCAACCCGGGCTGAGCTCCGTGCGCATCGCCGCCAGTACCCATTGCCGCAGCAGCACAGCGGCCACGATCATGCCCGCGAACATCACCTGCTGACGACGGCGCTTTGCCCGCACCGCCGCATCGGCCTTGAGCTGGGCACGCTCCGCATCACGCTCGGCACGCAGGCCACCGAATCCGTGCAGCACGCCGTCCACCGTGAAACCGCGCAGAAACAGTCGACGCGCCTGCTGCACCGTCTGCGCCACGCGGCCCCACACGATGGCCGCGACCAGCACCAGCGGCATCACGACGTCCAGATCACCGGCGCCACTGTTCACCAACACGTTGTACGCGAGGGGCATGAGCAGGGCCACGAAGCCCACCACGATGGACACCTGACTCAGATCCTGCGCCAGCAAGCGCACCGGAAGCGGGACGTCCACCGCACGAAGTGTCGACGCATCGAGCGCCTCAACAAGCGCCTCCGCCGACGCAAATCGCGAGGCCGGCTCCTTGGCAACGCACTGCTCCACGATCCGCGACAACGCCACGGGCACATCGGGACGCCGTTGCGACACCGGCGGTACGTTCTCGGTGAGCTGCTTGACCAGCACCTTCTGCGTGTTCTCGCCCTGCATGGCGCTCTGTCCCGTGAGCGCGAACCACGCCGTGAGGCCCAGCGAGTAGAGATCACTGCGTCCGTCGAGCGTGTCGCCCGCCGCCTGCTCGGGGCTCATGAACTCGGGTGTGCCCACCACTTCACCCACGCGGGTAAGCGCGGTGTTGGTTTGCGCCGTCATGGGCACCGAGTGCACCGAACGCGAGATACCAAAATCCATGAGCAGCGCACGTCCCGTGGCGCGCTCGATCATGATGTTGTCGGGCTTGATGTCGCGATGCACTACACCGCGGCCGTGTGCGTAGGCCAGCGCATAACCAATGTCCTGCAGCACGCGCACCACGTCCCGTACCGGCATCGGCCCGCTGCGCACCACCAACTCGGCCAGTGTTTCGCCCTCCACAAAGCCCATGGCGTAGGCCAACACGTCGCCGTGGTCCTCGATACTGAAGACCGGGACGATGTTCGGGTGCGAAAAGGCCGCGGCGGTGCGCGTCTCGCGCAGAAAGCGCTCACGCAAGTCGCTCTGCCGCGTGTACTCGGCGGGCAACACCTTGAGCGCCACGGGCCGGTCGAGCTGCCGGTCGCGGGCCAGGTACACGGTACCCATACCGCCCTGGCCGATGGCCCGCTCGATGTCGAAGCGGTGGCCGACGGCCTGGCGGATGTGGTCGAGGGAGGTTGGGAGGGTCACGTGGGCGAAGCTACCGCCTTTGTCTGGTTTTCGTCGGCTGGGGTTGAACTGAAGGTGTGAGGATCAGA